>CALLBH010000038.1 GCA_938001945.1 uncultured Robiginitomaculum sp. | reverse complement strand
AGCCACCTGATATGCACTTAATTGCATATAAGCAAGGGGACAGGCATCAATTGACCGTGACAAATCGTAAAGTCAGAATTGGCGGCGCCAGCGGATATTGGGGCGAGAGCGCCATGGCCACGCCGCAGCTCCTCGCATCGGGCGGACTTGATTACATTGTTTACGACTATTTGGCCGAAATCACGATGTCCATATTGGCCCGCGCCAAGGCCAAAGACCCCGCCAGAGGCTATGCCACAGATTTCGTCGATTATGTCATGAAGCCTTTCCTGCCCATGATCGCGGCGAGCGGCACAAAGGTCATCGCCAATGCAGGCGGCGTGAACCCGCAAGGCTGCGCAGATGCTGTGCGTGCTTTGATTGCGGAAAAGGGGCTGGATTTGAAAGTCGGCGTCATAACCGGCGACGATATAATGGCACACAAAGACGCAATTGCCACATCAGGCCAAACCGATATGTTTAACGGCGCGCCCTGCCCGCCTGTTGAAACAATCATGAGCATTAACAGCTATTTGGGCGCTTTTCCTATTGCCAAAGCATTAGGCATGGGCGCAGACATTATTATCACTGGGCGCTGCGTGGATAGCGCGGTTACGCTCGGCGCGCTGATTCATGAATTTGGCTGGAGCGAGAGCGATTGGGATAAGCTCGCCAGCGGATCACTCGCGGGGCATATCCTTGAATGCGGGCCGCAAGCGACGGGCGGGAATTTTACCGATTGGGAAGAGGCAGGCGATATGGCCAATATCGGCTACCCCATTGCGGTCTGTTCTGCGGACGGCAGTTTTGACGTCACCAAACCCGACGGCACTGGTGGCATCGTCAATGTCGGCACAGTCTCCGAGCAAATGCTCTACGAGATTGGTGACCCGCGCCGATATATTCTCCCTGATGTCATATGCGACTTTTCAGAGGTCACCATTACCCAGCAAGATACTGATTTAGTTCACGTCTCCACCGCCAAAGGACTGCCAGCACCCGAAGCCTATAAGACATGTATGACCTATCGGGATGGATTTCGCGCAGGCACATATCTAACGCTCTATGGTGATCAAGCGGATAAGCGCGCGCAGAAACTTTGTGACGCCGCATTTGAACGCGCCCGCAAGACAATGCGGATGTTCAATCTAGGCGACTTCACGGAAACCAGCGTAGAAATCATTGGCGCGGGTAGCCAGATGGGGCAAAGTAATATCGCCGCTGAAGTCGTCACCAAAATCGCGGTCAAGCATCCCGACATGCGCGGCGTCGGGATATTCCTCAAAGAACTGGCTGGCATTGGCCTCGCCACCCCGCCCGGACTATCAGGCTTTACAGGCGCGGGGCGACCCCGCCCCTCGCCCGTTGTACGGCTATTTTCGTATCTAAACCCCAAAGAGGGCATCGAGATTACGATTGATGTCGATGGAGACATTCAAACTCATCACGATATGGTTCAAAAGCCGCTTCTCAATGCGATCCAAGCGCCTGTTCCACCAGCAGTCAGCGACGCCGCAGCCCAAGTCCCGCTCATCACCCTCGCTTTTGCACGCTCCGGCGATAAGGGCGACAAGGCCAATATCGGCATCATTGCGCGACAAGCAGAATATCTGCCCTATATTTGGGCTGCTCTGACGCCTGAGGTAATTGCGCAGGCCTTTGCCCATTTTGACGCCACGCTCGAGTCCACGGAGCGTTTTTACCTCCCAGGCTCCAATTCCATGAATATCCTTATCGACGCGGTTCTCGGCGGCGGCGGGGCAGCGAGCCTGCGTAATGACGCGCAGGCCAAAGGCTATTCACAGATATTGCTTGCCCAATCTATCCCCGTTAGCGACAAGATTGCGCGCGATATAGGAGCCGCTTAGTGCCTGTCTTTAAGTCTAAAATTGTCACATCCTCTGAGCGTTTTGCCAAGAACCGCGCCGATATGCTGGCTTTGGTAGATCGCCTTCAAGAGCTCAACGCTCGCGCGCCTGCATTATCGGCCTCTAAAAAAGAGCGTTTTGACAAACGCGGGCAACTCTTGCCCCGCGATCGACTTGGTCGCCTTCTCGACCCCGGCATGCCCTATCTCGATATTGGTAATCTCGCGGGCTATTTGCTTGATACCAAAAAAGAGTCGCGCAGCATTCCCGGCTCAACGATTATGGCAGGCATTGGGTATGTTAGCGGGGCGCGATGCGTGATCGTCACGGATGATAGCGGCATCAAAGCCGGTGCGCTGACCGTGGGCGGCGGATATCGCTTGCAACGTGCGCAAGAAATTGCGCTGGCGCAGAAGCTGCCCTTTATTCACCTCGTCGAGAGCGCAGGTGGCGATTTGATGAATTATACCGTTGAAGGGTTTTTCCAAGGCGGGACGCTTTTTGCCAACCTGGCGCGCCTCTCCAAAGCGGGCATTCCTGTGATCTCTATTTTGCACGGAAGCTCAACAGCGGGCGGAGCTTACATGCCCGGCCTTTCCGATTATGTCATTGCCGTTAAAGGCGGCGGTAAAGCGTTCTTGGCGGGCCCGCCGCTCCTTAAGGCCGCAACGGGCGAAATTGCGACAGAAGACGAGCTTGGCGGGGCAGAGATGCACGCGACCGTATCAGGGCTGGCCGAATATCTGGTCAATGATGACGCGCAAGCCGTAGCGCTACTTCGCGATATCATCGATAATTTAGATTGGCCGTCACGCGCCCCGCAGGCCGATAATATTGCCTTTGATGAACCCATTTATTCGCCTGATGAAATTGCGGGCGTTGTGCCGACCGATTACAAAACGCCCTTTGACGTACGCGAGGTTGTTGCGCGATTTGTTGATGGGTCTGAATTTACCGACTTCAAAGCGAATTACGGCATTTCAACTGTCTGTATACAGTCCAAGGCATTTGGATATCCCGTTGGAATAATTGGCAATAATGGCCCCATTGATACGCAAGGCGCAACCAAGGCCGCGCAATTTATCCAGTTAATGGATCAAGCCGATACGCCCGTTATTTTCTTGCAAAATACGACGGGCTATATGGTCGGCACAGAGTTTGAGCGCGCCGGCATGATCAAGCATGGCAGCAAGATGATACAGGCCGTCACCAATATGAGCGTGCCGCGCATCACCTTAATGATTGGAGCCAGTTTTGGCGCGGGCAATTACGGTATGTGCGGACGCGGTTATGATCCTGATTTCCTGTTGACGTGGCCGAATGCCAAAGCGGGAGTTATGGGCGGAGAGCAAGCCGCGACTGTGATGGATATTGTCGCGCAAGGCCGCGCGGCGCGCAGCGGCATTGAGATTGACCCGCAAATTGCAACGCAGCAAAAGGCCATGCTGACCCATATTTTCGACAGCCAATCCGATGCCTTTTATACGTCCGGCCACTGCCAAGATGACGGTATGATTGACCCACGCGACACGCGCAAAGTACTCGGCTTTCTGCTCGCCACCGTTTGGGAAGGTCGCCGCCGCATGGTCAAAGAAAACAGCTTTGGCATAGCGAGGCTATAGTGAGCACTGCCCTACCCGAAACAACCAAAGTCCTCACGGCGCTTGATGGCGGGTGGCTTACGCTAACGCTTAACTCTCCTGAAAACCGCAATGCCTTATCAGCTGAATTAACCGCCGACTTGAACGCGGTGCTAGACCACTGCCACGGCAATCACGATATTCGCGGAATTACGCTGCGCGGTGCAGACGGAACATTTTGCGCGGGCGGTGATTTAAAAAGCTTCGGCAAGGCCCTAGCGGGCGGCGGTGATCGTGACGCCATTAAGTCCATGAACCGTAGCGGCGGCGAGCTATTTGCCAAAATTGAGTCCCTACCTCAAGTCGTGATAGCCTATGTCGAAGGCGCGGCTATCGCCGGCGGGCTCGGTATGATGTGCTGCGCGGATATTATCGTCGTAAATGAGAACGCTAAATTTGCGCTGACAGAAACAAAGCTCGGTATCGTGCCTGCGCAAATCGCACCTATCGTTGTTGCGCGCGTCGGCATGCCAACGGCGCGTCGTTTGATGCTAACAGCAGCAAGATTTACTGGCGCGCAAACCAAGGACATTGGGCTCTCGGATTTTGTCGTCAGCGATGAAGCCGAATTTGAGAGCGTTGAGGTCGAGATTAAATCCGGCGTTCTATCCTGCGCGCCCCGCGCAAATGCCATCACCAAAGATATATTACTGGCGACGCACCGGATTAACCGCGCTGAAATGCTGGATTATGCCGCGGATAAATTCGCGGACGCCATGACCTCTAATGAAGGAAGAGAAGGCATAATGAGCTTTGTGACCAAACAAAAACCGTCATGGGTAAAGGATTAAATCTATGCAGCAAGCTCATGATTTTATTGATGAATGTGACAGCATCTCGGCACTGATAGATGGGCATACTGGTCTTGATTTTAACACGGTAACTCAGTTTAAAGGCTGGGCGATTGGGGATGTCATCAAGCATCTTCATTTATGGAATATTGGCGCAGACCTGACCCTGAATAAACCTGATGAATTTAAAGCGCTCATGATGACATTGATGGGTGATCTAGTAGGTGGGAAGTCACATCAAGAGATGCAGAATGACTATTTTGCAGGACAAAGCCACGCCGATATTTATCAGCAGTGGAAAACCTCATATCCGGACATTGCAGCGCGCTTTGCAGCCGCTGATCCGGAGGTGCGCGTGCCATGGGCGGGGCCCGATATGACGGCGCGTAATTGCATCATTGCGCGGCAAATGGAGCATTGGGCCCACGCTCAGGCGATATTTGACGTACTCGGAGAGACGCGCATAAATACGGACCGTCTTAAGAATATCGCCCATATTGGCGTCACGACCTATAGCTGGTCATTCAAAGTCAACGCGCAAAAACCGCCCCTGCCTAAACCCTATGTCCGCCTCACCGCGCCCAGCGGCGATGTCTGGCAATGGAATGAGCCGCAGGATGATAATCGTGTTGAGGGCAGCGCTGAAGGGTTCTGCCAAATCGTCACCCAATGCCGAAATGTGGCCGATACTGATATTTCAACGACGGGCGACAATGCCGCGCGCTGGATGAGCTTTGCACAATGCTTTGCGGGCGGCGCGGAGAAGCAGCCTGAGGCAGGAACGCGGTGCATCCAAAAATAACTGCGCCTTTTAAACCCCATCCTCAGAATTAAAATTCAACGCCTCAGGCACGATCTTGCGTAGATTAAATTTCTGTACCTTTCCCGTCGCATTACGCGGAAGCAGGTCCATGATATGAAGATATTGCGGCAATTTATACTTGGCGAGCTTGCCCTCGAGATGCGCTAAAATTTGCTCCAGCGTGAGTGAGGCATCAGGTTTAATCACGGCGCAGACGCAGCCTGTCTCGCCCCAACGCTCATCCTTTAGACCGATAACGGCAACTTCGGTAATGGCGTCCATTTGATAGAGCAGGTTTTCAATCTCTGCCGGATAGACATTCTCGCCGCCGGAAATATACATGTCTTTGATACGATCATCGATATAGATGAATCCCTCTTCGTCCATGCGGCCAATATCGCCGGATTTAAACCAGCCATCGATAAAGGACTCTTTGGTCGCTTCGGGTCGTCGCCAATAACCGGGCGTGATGGACAGGCCTTTAAACTGAATTTCACCTTGCTCATTCGAGGCGCAGACACTCCCGTCTTCGCGGGCGATGCGGATGGTGGAATGCATCAGGCTCTTGCCCGCAGAGCCGACCTTGTCGGGAACATGTTGCGCTTGGAGAAAACAGCCCGCCGCTGTCGTCTCGGTCATACCGTAGCCTTCTTGGATTTTTAGCCCGCGCTCCAGCCACCAATGGACGAGCGCCGTGGGCACAGTCTCCGCGCCGCAAATGGCGACTTTGATATTTGAATAATCCACCGCATCCGCGCCCGGCACGGCCCGCATGGCATTGTAGGCCGCAGGCACCATAAATAGCGTGGTAATCCCGATGTCTTTATCTGCGATGACTTTAACCGTCTCAACAGGATCAAAGACGCGCTGCACTACTGTTGCCGCGCCGGCCCATAGTGCTGGGATGGCCGTGGCGTTAAATGCGCCAATATGAAAGAGCGGCATATTCGTCAGCGTCACATTATTAACGCCATAAGGCTCCCCGCGCGTGCCGGAAGCGGGAGAAAAATACATCATAGCGTGGGTGATGATCACGCCTTTTGGCGCGCCCGTCGTGCCGGAGCTATACATCAGCATGCACTGATCTTCTAACTCTTGCGGATGCATATCAAATATCGGCGTCGCAGCAGTCAGCGCGCGCTCATAGGCGCTATCGCCGCCCATCCCGTCCGTATCAATCCACTGGTCAATTTGGACAGTGGGTTTCAGCGCATCGATAACGGGCGTGAAGGCCGTGTCATAAATGACGAGTTTGGCGTCGGCGTCATCGAGAATGAATTTAATCTCCGGCGGGGTCAGGCGGAAGTTTAGTGCGAGACATATCGCGCCCATGCGCCAGCACCCAAATACGATTTCTAAAATATCGGTGGTATTAAGCGATAGGAACGCCACGCGGTCACCCGGCTCTATGCCAGCTTTTTTTAGGACATCTGCCACCCGACCAACACGGTCATGCATCTGTCCATATGTAAACTTTCGCCCGCACGCCAAATTCTGCATGGCCAGCTTCGAGCTGTCCGTATTGGCATGATATTCAATCCAGTCGCGTGCATAAAGTGTCATAGATAACCTCTTGTTTTACAATCCCATTTGGCGCACTGCCAAATCGCGCATAATTTCTTCACTGCCGCCGCCTATGGCGATGACTTTGACTTCGCGGTAAATATTTTCAACGCGGCAGCCGCGTATATATCCCGCCCCGCCCAAGATTTGCATGGCTTCGGAGGCGCAAAACTCCAACGCCTTGGTCGCGAAGAATTTCGATTTGCAAATCTCTGCCACGGGCATATTGCCCGCTTCGATTTGCGTGCAAATAACCCGGAGATAACTTTGCACGGCGTCTATTTTTGCGCTCATATCGGCGAGTTTGTGGCGAATAACTTGGTGCTTTATGAGCGGCTTTCCAAAGGTCTCCCGCTGGCGCGCCCACTCTACGCTATCCTCGTAACAGGCGATCATCATGCCGAGTGCCCACGCCGTCAGACCGAGGCGTTCATTATTGAAATTATGCATGATTTGCATAAATCCGTAATTCTCTTGCCCCATTAAATTTTCGGCTGGAACGCGGCAATCATCAAAAAATAGCGATGCTTGATCACTGGCCCACCATCCCATTTTACGCTCCAGCGGCGCGCGCGAAAACCCGGGCGTGTCAATATCGACAAAGAACAGCGAGATGCCGGACATTCCCGGCCCGCCCGTTCGCGCGCCAATGACAAAATAATCCGAATTCATACCGCCCGTGATAAAGGCTTTAGAGCCATTTAGCACGTAATAGTCGCCGTCGCGCCGCGCTGTGGTCTTTAGCGCCGCAACATCCGACCCGCCGCCCGGCTCTGTGATGCCCAGCGAGCTGCCCTTGCGGCCCTCAACAATGTCTCTCAGCGCGCGGTCTTTAATCTCTTTACTCGCCAGCCTTTGGATCGGGTCGAGCGATATGCCCCGTCCGCCGAGCGCCGCCGGGACGCCCCCGCATCCGATTTTCCCCATCAAAATCGCGTAGTCGGCGCGCATGAAGGGATCATCAAATCCCATCCCGCCATATTCCTCGTCTATCCCAAGGCCAAATACGCCTAGCGCTCCAACTTTCTCGTGAAGCTCCCACGGGATTTCCCCCGCCTCGTCCCATTCAAAGGCATGCGGCTTTATCTCGACGTCAATAAAACGCGAGACCGTCTCGCGAAACGCCGCGCGCTGCTCATTATCAAATGGGTTTGTCAGCACACCCTATCCTCCCCGCTCGCAAAGCTGTCTCGCCTCGTCGAACATTTTGTCTTTACATTTGTCGCGGATAGCCGTTTCATATGCAACTCTTTTCATATGATTTTCCCGGAGCCCCGCGCATGAGCCTCACTGATATTTTGCAATCCCGTTACTCTGTTCGCGGATTTTTGCCCAAGCCTGTCCCGCAAGATGAGCTAAATGAGATTTTCACGGCCGCGCAGCGCTCGGCGTCAAATTGCAATGTACAGCCTTGGCAGACATTGGTTGTTAGCGGCGAAAAAGCCAAAGCCGTTTCCAATGCGATGCTCGCCGAGATTATGGGCGGCAAAGCGCCCTATCCTGAATTTGAGTGGAATGTGAAATATCAAGACGCGCACCGCACGCGCCAATTTGGCAGTGCCAACGCGCTCTACTCGGCCATGGATATTGCCCGCGAAGATAAAGCTGCGCGCAATATGGCTATGGGCCGAAATTGGCAATTCTTTGGCGCGCCGCACGGTATCTTTTTTACTATGGATAAATATCTCGGCATTATGGGCGCAGTCGATTTAGGCATTTACGCGCAAACGCTATCGCTCCTTATGAAAGAACGCGGCATTGATAGCTGCATGCAAGGCGCGCTGGGACAGTTCCCCGGCCCAGTCAAAGAGATGTTTAACATCCCCGAGGAGCGCGGAATTCTATTCGGTATGAGCTTTGGTTATGAAGACCCTGATCATGCCGCAAATGCAGCGCGCACAGAGCGTGAAGATTTAGGCGTAAATGTGAGGTTTGAGGCGTAGCCACCCCCTAAACCGCCGCATCCGAATCCCTTGCTTTTTTCTCATTCCAAACTAAGGTTGTGGTGAGTTTTAAAGTAACAGGATGATTATATGTTTCGATTTAACAAATTTGATGAACTCTTTGGTTTTTCTGATAATGCAGACATATCTAATCTAACCCCACTCACCTTCAGCGGTTCATCATCGCCAATCATCTCTATCGACGCGCTCGCAAAATTAGACTTTGCTCCCGATGGCAGGTCATTCATGAACAGCGATCAGCCTGATACGGCTGTTGCGACAGGTGTTCTAACTGTAAATGGAGCATTCCACCAAGAAACAATTTCGACAGAAACTGATATAGACTTTTACGATTTCACGGCAGTTGCGGGCGAGGCAATGGAAATCGTGTTTCAGTACCAATATATCGGCCAGATCGCATATCAAGTTTTAGACTCGCAGGGCAATGTGCTTGTTGATGCAACGGGATCCGGAACAAATTTTACTTATGAAGTCATTGACTTTACGGCAGCCACGAGTGGAACCTATTTCTTTGCGGTTCAGGGTAACCTGCATTTTGATAACACAGGTGATTATGCCGTTGCGCTACTTCAGGATATAAATGGCGACACGGCCGCAACTGCGGGTGCGGTCAATGTCGATGGTGGACGCGTCGAAGGTTACACAAATTCAGAAACGGATGAAGATTGGTACGAATTTACCGTCACTGCGGACACGCGCGTGTTCTTTAACCGTGATGGTGATAATTATAACATAAATCTGCGAGTCGTCGACGCAAGTGGTAATGAAATCACGGGTGACGGCGAATTTGATGGTGTGGACACGTTAACGGTATCACTTGCTGATGCGGGAACATATTACCTTATCGCGTCAGGCGCGCCAGTTTATACACAATACGCCATTACTGCTGATAGCGCTGGCATTGATATTGCGGGTGATAATTCGACGACAGCAACTATCACCATGGACGGGACACCCCAAGAGTCATTCATAGACGTCTCTGGCGATCAAGACTGGTTTGAATTTAATGTCGCCGCAAATGAAACCGTCGCGTTTAACATAGAAGCATCTGACAATGTGATCATGGAAGTCTACAATGCAAACGGAGAAAGCGTTGCAATTGGATTCACAGATTATCTTTTAGCAGAACTGACAGAAGCTGGCACATATTATGTGGCGGTAGCATATAATGGAAATGGTATAGGGCAATATACCCTAAGCGGGGAAATTGTTACTGATGACTTCGGTCAAACACCCACTGATGCTGGTATGATTACTGTTGACGGCAACGCCGTCGAGGGCGGCCTGAATTTTGTTGGCGATGTCGACTGGCTCGAAGTGTCTCTAACCGCTGGACAAGTTGTGCGGTTTGACTCTCTTGTCACCGACAACCCCAGCGGAGAATTTCATACACTTACGCTTATTGACGAAACAGGTTTTGAAGTCGAGTTTGGGTCTACGCGAGGCTCAACCGGACGCGCTTACGTCATTTATGATGTAGACTTTTCTGGGACCTATTACATACGTTTAGAAGGGCAATCCAGCGATGCCGTGCTTGATTACTCCATCACGGCACGCACCTTAGAGGATGTCATAAGTGATACAGTTGCTGGCGCATTATCCGTGCCGACAACAGGAGTTGCGGCGACAGGAACAATTGAATTTACAGGGGATCTAGATGTATTCAGCTTTAACTATGATGGTACGGGCGCGATTGTATTTGACCTAACAACTGAAGGTCAAAATTTTGAAGATCTTGAAGGTTTCGTCGACGTATTTGGCCGCGTATTGGATTCAAATGGCAATGAAATTTCTGCAAATCTAGATCTGTTTACAGGTGATGCAGGAACCTATTTCATTGAAGTTTCAGCAGACGACCAATTCGGACTACTCGATTCTACCAACTATGCGCTCAGCGTGACCGCTGTGAGCGATGACTACGCGGGGGATGCGACGACAACTGGTTCACTCAGTTTGAACGGGATCATTACCGAAGGCAGTATGGATTATGTTGGGGATACGGATTGGTTCGCAATTGATGTCACAGCAGGCGAAGAAATTTACTTAAACCTTGCCGCAATCGGGCGAAGCTTTGAAAATCCGCAAATTGAAATATTTGACGCAGCAGGTAACTCAATCGGTACAAACTTTGTTTCAAATCTTTATTCTTCTGACTGGCTATTTGAAGCAGCTGAGACGGGGCGTTATTATGTTTCCGTTCAATCCGAGCAACTCAATGACAGCGACAGTATTGGCCAATATCAGATCAGCGCAGACTCTATCGGAGCCACTGATGAACAAGGCGATACAAATGCCACAGCAGGCATGCTTGAAATCGGCCAACGCATTGCAGCTCGAATTGATTTCAACTCGGTTGGAAACGAAGACTACGATCATTTTACATTCACGGCCGAAGCTGGACAAACACTGAGTTTCTCCATGTTCGCATTGTCGCTCGGCTTCCCTGCTTACGGAATTGCTGATGAAGCTGGAAACGTACTATTTGTCGATGAGGACGGCGGCACATCAACGCTGACTTTTAACGTTGGCGGGACATATGTATTTATCGCGGGCAGCAGTGTATTTGATGATTTGGGCTTATACTCAGTTTTGATTGAGGACCCGAACGCCGTAATCGAATTCTTATTCACTGATAATAATGACACGGTGGATGGTAGCAACGTAGATGATACCTTATCTGCACTTGGCGGAAACGACACCGTAAATGGCCTAAACGGTGATGACATAATTGACGGCGGCGCAGGAAACGACTCTCTTACAGGCGGATCAGGTGACGACATTTTAATTGGCGGCCTTGGGAATGATATTCTGATTGGCGGACTGGGCACTGATACTGCAAGTTATGCCGACGCAGGGTCTCGCGTAACCGTTAGTCTTGAATTTAGCACCGAGCAAGACACGCTTGGCGCGGGACTTGATACGCTCTCTCAAATCGAAAACCTTATTGGATCACGCTTTAACGACACGCTGACTGGAAACGGTGCAAACAACCTCCTGGATGGTGGATTGGGCCGCGATACACTTATTGGCGGATTAGGCGACGACACACTTATTGGCGGCGGTGGAGCCGACATCCTTGACGGCGGCGAAGGTTATGACATTGCGTCATATGAAGGGTCGACTAATCGTGTCATCATCAACATGGCAACACGCGATAATTCATCTGGTCATGCCACGGGGGACACATTTGTGTCTATTG
>CALLBH010000037.1 GCA_938001945.1 uncultured Robiginitomaculum sp. | reverse complement strand
ATGAGCCGCGACGAAGGTTTGGCTTATTGGGCTAATCTTTATAATGCGCTGACTGTGCAGGTTGTGGCTGAAAACTGGCCCGTCAAATCAATCAAAGAGATTAAATCCGGTACGTTCACATCGGGGCCGTGGAAACGCGATATTGTCACCGTTGAAGGTAAGACCTTGTCATTGGACGGGATTGAGCATGACACGATGCGCGCCACATGGGACGAGCCGCGCATTCACTATATGGTCAATTGCGCCTCTGTCGGCTGTCCGAACCTCATGCAACGCGCGTGGAGCGCGGAGACGCTAGAGGCGGACCTGAACACAGCGGCAGCGGATTACATTAATTCGGATCGCGGCGGCGTGGTCTCCGGCAATAGCGTGAAAATCTCATCGATTTTCAAATGGTATAAAGAAGATTTCGGTAACAATAATTCCGGCATCATTGCGCATATGAAAAAATATGCGACGGGCGACAAGAAAGCTGCGCTCGCTAATGTCACCAAAGTGTCCGGCGATGAATATGACTGGAACGTCAATTCAGGCAGCGCGCCTGCGGATCAGCAAAAGAAAATCAGCGCTGAGAAAATGAAGGATATGAAATAATGTCAAATTCAGAGAGAGAGACTGAAGTCGCGGCGGCCAAGAAAAACCCCGTCTTAAAATTTGCGCCTATCGCGATTATCGCGGCGGCTTTTGTGACGTTCTTTGCGCTGGGCGGACATAAATATGTTACGCTTGATACGCTCAAAGAACAGAAAGATAATTTCGCGGCTTTCGTGCAGGATAATTACCTGCTCGCCGCGCTGGGCTTTATCGCCGTTTATGCGGGTCTTACCGCGATCAGTTTTCCGGGGGCGTGGGTTCTATCCCTGCTGGGCGGTTTCCTGTTCGGGACATTATTTGGCGGCACATTTGTTGTTGTCGGGGCCACAATCGGCGCGGGCGCAATTTTCCTTGCCGTGCGCTATGCGTTCCGCGATGTATTTAAAAGCAAGCTCGGCGGCAAGACGCTGGATAAATTTGAAAAAGGCCTCAAAGAAAATGAGCTGTCCTATCTGTTTATCATGCGCCTCATTCCGGCTTTTCCGTTTTTCGTCGTCAATATTGCGCCAGCCTTTTTTGATGTAAAGTTCCGCAATTATATTGTGACAACATTTTTCGGCATCATGCCAGGCAGCTTTGTCTATGCCAGCGTTGGCGCAGGCATTGGCGCGGCCTTTGACGCCGGCGAAGAAGCGGGCCTATCCGGTATCATGACGCAACCCAAAGTTCTGCTGCCCATCCTCGGTTTAATCGGCTTATCGCTGATTCCCATTATCTATAAAAAAATCAAAGGGACTCCGGTCGAAGCGTAAGCATCCCGAGAATCCTAAAGCCAGAAAAGAGAGAGTATTATGGCCAAGACGACACACACCGTAGACCTATGCATTATCGGCGCAGGTTCAGGCGGATTATCCATTGCCGCCGGCGCAGCGCAGCTCGGCCGCAGCGTTGTATTATTTGAGCGCGGCGAAATGGGCGGCGATTGCTTGAACTCCGGCTGCGTCCCGTCCAAAGCGATGATTGCAGCAGGCAAGCACGCTCAAGCGTTCCGCACGGGCGAACCTTTTGGCGTGAAGGCGGCAGAGCCCGAAGTCGATTTCAAAGCGATGCAGAAACATATCCAAGACGTCATCGCCACAATCGCGCCTGTCGATAGCCAAGAGCGCTTCGAAGGTTTTGGCTGCACCGTCATTAGAGAATCAGCTGGCTTTACCGGGCCGAACCAAGTGGAAAGCGATAGCCATATCGTCAAAGCCAAACGCTATATTATCGCGACAGGAAGCATTGCCGGCGCGCCGCCCATTCCAGGATTGAGCGATGTTAAATATCTGACCAATGAGACAATCTTTGAGCTCAAGAAACAGCCCAAAACGCTGATGATTATTGGCGCAGGTCCCATCGGTCTGGAGCTGGGCCAAGCCATGCAGCGCATGGGCACGCAGGTTCACATCGTTGATATTGCCGCCCCGCTGGGCCGCAATGAACCGGAACATGCAGATGTGCTGGTTAAGGCGCTGGAGTCCGAAGGCGTGATTTTCCATACGCCCGCCAAGACGAAAAAGATCAGTCAAAAAGCGTCAAAAATCACCATTGAATTTGAAGACCGCGAGCCGCTTGTCGGCGATGCGCTATTGGTTGCGGCGGGCCGTAAACCTGTCACCGATGGTCTGGGCCTAGAGAGCGCAAATATTGATGTTCACAAGCGCGGCCATATCGAAACCGATGACTGCCTACGCACGTCTAATAAACGCGTTTACGCGGTAGGGGACGTCTCGGGCCGCGGCGGGCTGACCCACGCGGCGGGCTATCACGCCAGCGTCATTATCAAGGCTTTTTATTTCCTCCCGCCGGGCATCGCGCGCTGGAAAGGCAAAGCCACGACAGGCCGCATGCCGGCCGCGATCTATTCCCAGCCGGAGCTGGCCAATATCGGCATGACCGAAGCGGAAGCGATTGAAAAACTTGGCACAGATAAAGTACGTTGCGTGAAATGGGATTATGAAGAAAATGACCGCGCCATAGCCGAGCGCCATACCCATGGCGGCGTGAAACTTGTTGCGACCAAAAGCGGTAAATTGCTCGGCGCGTCAATCGTTGGCCCGAATGCAGGCGAATTGATCCACGTCGTTAGTCTGGCCATGACAAATGGCGTCAAGATTTCTGGATTGACGGGCATGATTTCGCCTTATCCGACACGCGGCGAGGCGATTAAGCGCGCAGCGAGCTCGTGGTACACAGACGCCTTATTTGGCCCCAAGGGTCATTTCATGGCTAAACTTATGTCTCGCTTTCATTAGCGTAAGAGGGTAATTCGCGCATATGGTAGAGCGCATCATATCCCGGGGACTTTCTGCGAAGGTCCTCGTTCTCACAATTATATTTGTGATGCTGGCCGAGATCGTTCTCTTCGTGCCGTCTGCGGCTGTTTTTCGTCAGAACTGGCTGCAAAGCCGCGTGGATAATGCGCAGCTTTTGACGCTGGCCGTCGAAGGCGTGCCGGGATTTCAGGGCGATAAGCTGCTGACGGAACGCTTTATGAGCGAGACTGATGTTACGGCTGTCATGCAAAAGCGCGGCGGCACGACCGAAGCGATATTAGGCATGGCGCCCGCCGACGCGCAGTTCACCGTTATTGATATGCGCGAGGTCAACCGCATTCCCGATATGGGCGCAACATTGCGCGCCTTCTTTGGTGACGGGCAAGGCTATCTGCGCGTCTGGGCAGAGCCAAGCGTTCCTGACGCCGAAGCGTTAGAGCTAATTATTCCAAATTACGCGGTCAAAGACGCGCTGATGGATTATGGCATTAATATTTTCTGGCTGTCTGTTTTAATCGCCATATTGACGGGCTCACTTATTTTCCTCGCGCTCTCTATGATGATCGTGCGTCCCGTAAAACGCCTCGCCGGAGCGCTCGAAGCGTTCCGCAAAGACCCGCAACACAAAGCGGGCCGCATCGTCGAGAGCCACCGAAAGGATGAAATCGGGCAGCTTGAAACTGAATTTATAGAAATGAAATCCGGCATTCGCACCGCGCTAAAACAGCAAGACCGCCTCGCGACACTTGGGCTGGCCGTTGCCAAGATTAATCACGATTTGCGTAATGTCCTGACCAGCGCGCAGCTTATTTCTGATCGCCTCGCCACCAATGAAGATCCGCGCGTGGCCCGCATGGGTGAGCGCCTTGTGCGCGCCGTAGATCGCGGCGTAAAGCTTTGCGCGGAGACGCTGAATTTCTCCAAAGCCAGTGAAGACCCGCCGGAGATGCAAGAAATGCAACTCGCGTCCTTGCTGGGCGAAGCGGCGGGTGATGTGATCACCGGCGCGCGCCCCAAAGTCACATGGAAGAACGACGTGCCGCGCGATATTGTGGTTCTTGCCGACCCCGATCATGCTTATCGCATATTCTCAAATCTATTTCGCAACGCCGTCCAAGCCATGTCCGAGGCAGAACGAGATATCCAAAGCCAATTGACTGTGGATGCCAAAACCATCGCGCAGGCCGATGGCGGCCATCACGTCATTATCCGCGTCATTGATAATGGCCCCGGCATGCCAGAAAAAGCGCAAGAGACACTCTTCAAACCCTTCTCTGGCAGCGCGCGCGGCGGCACAGGTCTTGGCCTCACAATATCGCGCGAACTCGCTGTCGCCCATGGCGGTGAGCTGCGCCTTGAGTCCACCAGCGAAGCGGGCACGGTATTTACCGTTGTGCTGCCTGCGGTGGTGAGCAAGGTGAAAAAGGCTAAAGCGGCTAAGTCCTAAGTCGGGCGATTTCCACGCAAAGTTTCGAATATATTTTTGACGTCGGAGTCGTGTGAGTTTTAAGTCTGATTTCATCAAAGGAAACACGCGTTCAGCGGATTACTTTGAACGATTTCAGGACGGTCAATCACACGGCAATTAAACAGAAACCTGACCTACGGCTCAGACTGAGCGTTACTTTGATTTTAGCTGAGGATTGCACCACCTTTGGATAGATGCGTCTAAGACTAAAAATTACGTTCAAAGGGTTCAATATCAGCGATGAAATTAGATGCTGCAGGATCGATTTTAAATGTCACCATGTCGAAAAGCTCATCTTTAGGAACTAAGCCAACCTTCTTCACCGCATATCCAAGAAGGGATTTTAGTTTGCGTTGGGTTTGACTGGATTCTCTATAGCTTGATTTGATCCCAAACCTATGCCGCATTGTCGCATTCGCAACCATATTCGCATTCTTGATCTTGCTCTCGGTTGTCGAATATTCAGTTGTGACTGAGACACAAAATTCACGGTTGTCAACGCGGTGAGGCGCATTGAGCGGCCACGAAACAGCTTGACCGTCTTCCAAATCGAAGACTTGTGCGTGTTCATCAAACTCAGATGTATAGGGTAGATCATCATCCAAATACCGAAGCATTTTTGCTTCATAGGCCGTGTCCGGAATAAATTTCTCTGTCTGAGGGTAGATATAAATCCGCTTTTTGCCACGAACATGCCACAGAATAATATGAGTTTTATCGAAATGATAAGGCACTTGGGCAATCGGAGATGAAATCAAAATTCCGCCTCGTGCGTTGTAAGGTTTTTGGTCTATCGCCTTTCCTAAGTCGCCATACATGCGATCTAGAACAGCCTTATATTCTGGATGTATATTCATACCATTGCGAATATTAATCCAAACTTTACCTGCTTTTGCAGCCTCAATAAGCACTTCTCCGGAAACGCCGCGGAAATCCCCCGTCCTAAAGCTATTCGGATAGACGGGGTGGTCAGGGTCACCCATTGTACACACATCAAGGGATTCGCTTGGATGTTTTTCAAGCAGTTCTATTAACGCCTCATCGGTAAAAAGGCCGGTTTCGTTCAAGTCATGTCCAAAGTTAACAACCTCTTTTTCAAACTTTTCTCCATGGCTTGCCGACCAGTCACTTAACAACGATTCCATCACATTCACCTGTTACGATGCACAATTAATTTTCTACTGGGAAAGATACCGTAAAAAGGTTGAGATTTGATGAGCGCGTATCTTGAGCGTCGCACAGCGATCTTATCTTAGGGTTTAAGAGGCCTCACGCATGCTACTAGCTATTGCTATTAAGTCGCTGTTAAAGAGCAGCTTACTGTGGGTTAATAATATCCTTTGTTTCTTTATGAAAAAATTAAATTCCTTCAGGTGCTTACCAGAAATATGAGCAGATGTATCCCTGTCTCCAAATCATGCCTTATATTCCAAACTGTCCTTATCTCATTGGGCAGGCAAGCGATCGTTGGCTGGTTGGAGATAGGGCGGTATGGGAGAAGCGGTTGCTAAACGTGCAATCAGGACTCCCGCGAGCGAGAGCTAAAGCGACTAACCCTCGCCGGTGGCCGTTCGCAGCAATACCGCCGTGCGGTGGTGGAGCTTATCCTCGGATGAGCAAAACCATTTGAGCGCTTATCACCCGCTCAAGGTG
>CALLBH010000036.1 GCA_938001945.1 uncultured Robiginitomaculum sp. | reverse complement strand
CAACTTCAGCCATGAGTGCCGTATTGGCATGACAGGCGAGGCGTTCAGCAATACTGCCTTTGCACTGCCCGCAATTAAAGGCTTTGCCGTGATGAGCCAAAACGTCTTTAGGTCGACATGCGCCGGAGTGGGCGGCTTCGTCGACCTTAGCAGAATTGATGTTATTACAGACGCAGTGGATCATGCAGTTTAAATACTGCACTTGCGAATGAGTGTCAATAATTTTGCGAATGATTTGCAGTTACGTGCTTAGAGCCTGTTCGATTTGCCAGATACGATCTTTGCCAAAATAGAGATCATCGCCCAGAAAAAAGCTCGGCAGGCCAAATACGCCGCGCGCCACGCAGGCCGCAGTCGCGTCCATCAAGCCTTGCTTTATGCTTGGGTCTTGAGTGGCTGCGACAAGAGCCTCACCATCCAGACCTGCATCCGTTAAGACTGCAGCCAGCACATTAGGCTGGCTGATGTCTTTATCATCTTCCCATATCGCGTTGAACACGGCGGGATAAAATGCGTCATGCACGTCCGCGTGTTGCGCGGCGATCGCGGCCCGCATGGACAGCAATGTATTGACTGGAAAGGCGCTATTAAATTTGAAATCAGTCAGCTTATGCGTCTCAATGAAACGGTTAATCTCTAGCCGTTCATAATCGAGTTTTGCCGGGACATTGGAATAAGCCATCCACGGCGGCTGATTATTCGTCGATTTAAATATCCCACCGATCAGGACGGGCAACATATTTATCTTAAGCCCCGTTCTCTCGGTCACGCCCGCCAACGCTTTCCACGCAAAATAGGCATTCGGGCTGCCAAAATCATAGTAAAAGTCGAGTGTTTTATTGGTCACCATTTTTCTCCGTAAGGGCGCAGGTCAAGTTCGAACGTCCACGCATCACGCGGCTGTTTATGCAAGGTAACATAATTGGCCGCGATTGCGTCAGGCGAGAGAATTAAGTCCTTTTCGCGCAGATCATGGACATCCGGCACAATCTCGCGAATGAAGGTGCTGTCTATTGCGCCGTCAATAATGACATGGGCGACGTGGATATTTTTCGGACCCAATTCGCGCGCGCAGCTTTGCGCCAGATTACGCAGGCCAGCCTTGGCGCTCGCAAAAGCACTAAACCCTGCGCTACCTTTGACCGACGCCGTTGCGCCTGTAAAAATCATAGTGCCGCGTGCGCGCATGATCATGTGCGGAGCCACATTATGCGCCATCAGAAAGCCTGCATATGTTGCCATTTCCCAGACTTTGCGAAAAACGCGCGGCGTGGTGTTGGCAATACCGAATTTCACATTTGCGCCGATATTGAACACGGCAACGCTTATTGGGCCAATCGTATCTTCGACCTCCTTGACCAAAGCCGCCATCGCCTCTTCGTCTCGGGCGTCCACACCATGCGCCGAGGCGCGTCCGCCGCTATCACGCAGACTTTGCGCTAGCGTTTCTAATTTTTCTATATGGCGCGGACGGCGCACAACGCAGACATGCAAACCTTCATTGGCAAAGACGCGGGCAATCGCGCTGCCTGTATCATCGCCTGCTCCGATAATCAGGCAGACATCTGGCTGTGATGCGCTCACACACTCTCCCGCTGACGATAGGCCCGCCACAATCCATATGCGCTAATGATAAGCCAAACGATTTCAATAATGAAAGAACTCAGATTAAAGACATAATATAAAGAGACGAGAATGAGCAGAGCCCCAGCCCCATTCATGATGTGGAAGCTCGCTTTTTTCGGTGAGAGTTTCTCCATCGTCACGCCCAGATATGCGGCAACAATAAATATAATGCCGATATTTCCAACAAAATCATACCAGTGATAAGTCATGAATCCAATTCCCAAACCGGATTAACCCGCCGCATCGTGAGGTTGATGCGGCCGCCTTTGGGGACAAGCGCGCTTTCGCCGTAATACACTTTACTGACCCCGTGATAGCACAAGCGCGACTCCCCGCCCAGCACAACGACATCACCGGAAAAGAGCTTTAACCCGTGTGTCTTGCCGCCGCGCTTTGGGCCGCCAAGGCGAAAGAGCGCCGGATCGCCGAGGCTGACGGACACCACCGGCGCGCGTGTATCTCTCTCGTCATTATCAATGTGAAGCCCCATTTTAGAGCCTTCACGATACCAGTTAATCAGGCACGCTTCGGGCGGCGCGTCACATCCCGAGACATCGTTCCAAAGGTTTTTAAGCGAGTCAGGAAGCTTGGGCCAAGGCGCGCCAGTTCTCGGATGCACATGTTCGTAGCGATAGCCGCCAATTTTATCCGTCACCCAGCCGAGCGGACCGAAATTACTCATGACGACGGAAAGCGGATTTCCTGTGCGTGGCATTGTGGGTTGAAAAAATGGAGCCTGCGCGGCGCCTGCCTTGACGGCGTCGATTAACGCGGCCTGCTGCGCGGCATCAAAGTAAAGGGGATAATGCGCGAAGCCTTGGGGGTATATTGATGATATTTGCGACTCCAGCATAGACGCATATGTAATTCAAAGCTCCACAAATGACACGCGATTTTCGAGCAATTACTCCTGTATAGGCACGCGAATAACGAGGCCTGCATAAAGTTTTTGCTGATCGGGAATAAGGTCAGGGTTAAGCGCCATAATCTCATCTGTTCGCGCCGCATCACCTAAGTGCATGAGAGCAATATCCTGCAGGGTTTGACCATTTTCTATCAAATGATATTTCGCAGGTGATCTACCGGTTATGCTAGCTGCTTGAACTTGGCCACTGTGATGTTTGCGCTCTACTTTCTGAGTGATTGGCGACACGGCATCCAGTTGGGGCGCAAGTTTAGACAATGTCTGTGGACGATACGGCTTGCCCTCAGGAAGATCACCCCTGTATGCCCATCGATTTTGAGCACTTTTATGTAGTTTTGACATCGTTTTTGGCGCATGTTTTCGCCACCGTCCCGGCAATGCTCCCGACACTTTTCCCAACAGGGCTTTTTTCTTTCCGTGATTATTATCAAGCGGCGCGCTGTAGTCTGGCGCGCTGGCATAAACCGTGGACGTCAAACTATTTGCCAAAACTAGGCCATGCTCCCGCGCGCCATTTTTTACCCAATCAAGTGCAGCGTCTGACAGACCCTTAACTGCGCCGCCCCCACCGACTGCGCCGTGAACGCCAGGGAAGAACATCTCTTGAAATGGACGGTCAGGATCATCAACACCGTATTTTATTTGAGTATTATAATGATCAACATCACCCCATGGCTCAATATTAAAGTTCTTGCGCCTTTCATCCAGCGCGACGGCGTGGCGGCCTGCTGTAATCATTCCAGAGAGATTATGATTGTGATATTTATGTCCGCCGCCCACAAATGGCTTTTCGCCAATACCCGGAAGCCACGGCCATATGACTTTCTGCAAACCTAAGGTTTCGACTGTATCCCACAGCCCAACATATCGCACCCGAAATGGAACAGATTGCCCAGGCGTATATCCCGGCACGACGGCGCAGCGATGCTCTTCATCTTCGCGGCAAACTGTAATTTTGCTGGAATAGCGCGTGCGGAAATCAAGCAGCTCCAACTGATCAAGCATGTTGTTCGATTTATAGAGCTTCGAAGCCTCGGTGATTTTTTTGACATGATGGCGTTCAATTATTCCAACCGCGCGAATAAAGCCGATGAATGAGCGCGCCGTAAATGCCCCGCGTGAAAATCCAAAGCAGTAAATTTCGTCACCGGGATCGTAATTAAAGATCAGAAACTGATAAGCTTGTTCTATATTTTCGAACAGACCATAGCCTGTTATGCCGCCAGACATTTTATCCCGAAGGCTGGTCCCAACGCCATTATCGTAATGCACAATTTGCGTGATACCGTCATCGGTAACAGGTGCAATCTCGCTGGCCATTAACAGAACATTGGTTGGATGCTCCGCGTCAATGCGATTCCATGTGCCGTCAAAACAAAAAACTATACGCTTCATGTGTCACCCCATTTAATATGGACGGGGCGATATTTAAGGCATTTTAGAGCAACTTAACGTGACGTTCGTCACTCTAATTGCATTAAGCCACCATTATCCCGCGGATCATGAAATATAATCCGGCTGAGAATAGGCCTGTTAGCGGCACAGTAATAATCCATGCGGCAACAATTTTATAAAGCATAGAGCGCTCAACGAGTTTGGCTTTGTAGGCTTTCTTAAAGTCCCGGCGCTCGCTCCATGTCAATTGCTCGGCCACGGCTTTGCGTTTTAACTCTCGCAGCATTTCGCGCTTTTCGGTCATCGGTGCCGCATCAAAAAGCTCTACAAACGCTTCATCGACATGCGGATCAGCTGCGTCTGCGAGGCGGCGCTTAATTTTGCCGACGGCTTGATCATAATTTGAGTTGAGCACCTCG
>CALLBH010000035.1 GCA_938001945.1 uncultured Robiginitomaculum sp. | reverse complement strand
CATGATGGCCCCCAGTTTGCTCTCGTAGTTAATGCATGACGGGAAAACATTAATGACAACTGTACTTTGCAGCCTGCATAGCCACATTAAATTTATTGCAAATTATGAAATGTCTTATGAAACGCGCATATTACGACTTGGATGATGGACAAATATCGGCGATCCATTTCGGGCCTGCGGGCCCACCGCGCATCGTATTTTGTCATGGGAATGGCTATAATGGGCTGACATTTCGGCGTGTCTTAGAGGCGCTGGATGTTCCGGCGATTGCGCTTGATTTGCGCGGCCATGGGCATAGCCGTTTGCCAACTCCCGCGATTAGAACGCTGGCGAGTTTCGATCCCTTTGCCCGCGATATTGCTCAGTTTTTAAATGACCATATTGACGCGCCGGTTGTGGTAGCGGGGCATAGTATGGGCTCTGTATCGGCCATATTAGCGAGTGAATATGCCGCTGACAAATATGCCGGATATATTGGCTTTGACCCCGTTAGCCTGCCGATTAGCGCGCGCCTCATGTCTAGCTTTGCGCCGCTGCGCGCCCAGATGATGAAGCGCTTTGTATTGGCTAAAAAGGCCGGTCATCGCCGCCGCATTTTTGACAGCGTTGATGCTGTGGTTGAGCGTTATACCGGGCGCGGCGCGTTTAAATCAACGCCGCCCGATATGCTGCGGGATTATGTTATCGGCGGAACGCGCAAGGTCGAGGGCGGGGTTGAGCTAACGTGTGATCCAAAATTTGAGCAAGCGGTTTACGCCGCGCAGAGTCATAATCTTTACCGCGCCGCCAAAAACCTGCCAAAAAATTCACGCGCCATCTATGCAGGCATCTTTGGGCCGAGCAATCGCGCAACGCGCGCGAAACTTGGCCGCATCATCGGGCATGAAAACGTTGAGTTCCACAAAGACCTCACGCATTTCTTTCCGCTTGAGGACCCAGACTTCGCGATTGCGAAGTTGAAAGAGGGACTGGCGAAGATCGCTTAACCCAGCATCGTCTCGCGAATTTGTGCGCGCAATAGGTCAATCGGGGCCATGCCTTTATCGGTTTTGAAATGCCAATAGGTCCAGCCATTACAGGCTGCGGCTTGTTGCACAAATGCGCCGACTTGGTGGATGGAACCTTTGGTGTCGGATGTGGCGACGCTGCCATCGGCGCGCACATTGGCGACGTGGCGGCCATTCGGGGAGAAAAGTTTCTCGCCGGGCTGCAAGAGGCCGCGCTCGATGATTGTGCCAAATGGAACACGCGGAGCGTTGCGTTTGGACGGGGTAACTTCAAGGCTTTCAGCATTTGACGCTGTAATACGCTCAATGCGTTTGGTCGCGTGGGCGATGTAATCGTCTTCGCGCTCAATTCCGATCCATTTACGGCCAAGCTTCTTGGCAACTGCGCCGGTCGTGCCTGTCCCAAAGAAAGGGTCTAGAACAATATCACCGGGATTCGTTGAAGAAAGCAGGACGCGATGTAGCAGGCTTTCCGGTTTTTGTGTTGGATGCGCTTTGCGGCCATCATCGCCTTTGAGGCGCTCATGACCTGTGCAGATCGGCAGTGTCCAATCACTGCGCATTTGAAGACCTTCATTGAGCATCTTCATGGCGTCATAATTAAATGTCGGACGGGATTTTTCATCCTTGGTCGCCCAGATCAGCGTTTCATGGGCATTGGTAAAGCGCGTGCCGCGGAAATTGGGCATGGGGTTTGTCTTGCGCCAGATAATGTCGTTTTGAATCCAAAAGCCTTGATCTTGGAGAATGCCGCCAACGCGAAAGATGTTGTGATAGCTACCCATCACCCAAATCGCGCCATTTGGCTTTAGGATACGGCGCGCCTCGGCCATCCACTCATGGGTGAACAGATCATAGGCATCCATTGTATCAAAGCGGTCCCAGTCATTGGTCACGCCGTCAACAGCGCTATTATCAGGCCGCGATAAATCTCCGCCAAGCTGTAGATTATAGGGCGGGTCAGCAAAGACCAAATCAACACATCCATCCGGCAAGCGTCTCATCACATCGATGCAATCGCCTTGGATAATTTTGTTTGTCGTCAGTTCAGTCATGATTCGCCCTTTTGTCTCGTTACACAACGAGTGGGCTGATATGGTTAGCAAGGTGTAAAGAATTGAAAGTCTTAGTGTTTTTAACGCGACGCGTTAAGGTTTTGGCAATAGCCGTTAATATCCACAGCCTAAATTTTAAGACTGGTTAACAAGAGCAGCCTTGCAGGGCGCAAATGAAAGCCTGTGAATGGGGGAGGGGCCAAGCTCGGCGACGGCGTCGCGGTGCGCTTTCGTTGGATAGCCTTTATGTTGGGATAAATTATAGCCCGTAAAGCGCGAATCAGCACGTTGCATTATGTCGTCACGCGTGACTTTGGCCACAATCGACGCCGCAGCGATGGATAAAGACAGCGCGTCGCCCTGTATAATGGTCTGCGCGGTCATAGGAAGCTGCGGTGCGCGGTTCCCATCTATAATGACGGCATCGGGGGGGATTGGCAAAGCGGCGACGGCGCGCTGCATCGCGATCATTGTGCCGCCTAAAATGTTTAATCTGTCAATTTCTTCGGGCTCTGAAATACCGACTCCGATTTGTGCACATTTCCTTAATATATTCAGCAAGCGTTCACGCGCCGAGGCGGATAAGGCCTTACTGTCATTGAGCCCGCTTGGCCAATTTTGGTGCGGGAGTATTACCGCAGCAGCGACAACCGGCCCCGCAAGTGGCCCGCGTCCTGCTTCATCTACTCCGGCAACAAGACCTGGTAAGCGGCGTTCAAAACTTAAGTCGGGCATAGTGTCTTTCAAGACGTGTTCATATTAAGTGTGACAAATAGAGATTGGCCTGATTCCTGCATAATTGTAGGTGTCAGATTTTTTTAGACTAAGGCTTCTGTGTGGGGCCGCAAAATTAAAAGTGTAGGAGACCATAATGGGTAAATCACGTTTCGCAATCATCGCCGCCGGCGCCCTTTTGACTGTTGCATTCGCAGGATCTGCATCTGCTGTAGAATCAGCTGCTGAATGCACATCTAAAGGCGGTAGCGTCATTGACGTTAATGACGGTAAAATCTGCTTCGTGCCGATTATTGCTGAAGAATTCCAAGACCAAGACGATTATGCTGAACTGGCTGGCGTCTATGATTGTAAAGGCGGCACAATCCGCAAAACGAATATCGGTGATTTCTGTAACATCTATCTTGAGCGCACGCCCAAGCCAGAGCCTGTTGCAACGGAAGACACAGATGCAGCGATCGACAATGCGATCCTTAGCGAAGCCGCTTCTGACGACGAGTAAGTTTTACGTCTGAGCCTTTCGCTCTCGAAAAGTTTAAACCCGCTTTGGTCTCCAAAGCGGGTTTTTTCTTGCTCTAACGCTGCGCCGCGTTAGGCAAGGTTATGATTTACGTCGTCATTCCTACGCTCAATCCGAGTGATCAATTTGAGCCATTGCTCAAGACACTGCGTGATGCAGATGTGGCGATCACGATCAGTGATGGCGGTTCGCAGGACGACACGCTTCGCGCCGCCGTCCAACATGGCGCGCGCATCGTCAGCGGCCATAAAGGACGCGGGCATCAACTCGCGCGCGGGGCGCAATATTGCGGGGCAGGTGAGACGGATTGGCTGTTTTTTATCCACGCCGATAGCGTGTTGCCAAAAAATTGGCATGCGCGGCTCATCCGGCACATGGCAGCGCATGAAGGTAAGGCAGGTTACTTCCACTTTCGTCTTGATGATAAGGGCGTGTGGCCACGTTTTGCAGAGTTTTGGGTATGGCTGCGCTCTATCGCGATGGATTTACCCTATGGCGACCAAGGGCTATTTATTCGCAAAGATTTATATGACGCGGTTGGCGGTTTTGATCGGCAGCCATTATTCGAAGACGTCGCCATTGTTCGCCGTATAGAGGGCCGCCGCCTGCGCGCGCTAGGCGGGCACATCACGACGGACGCCGCCAAATACCGCCGCGACGGATACCGTAAACGCACATTTTCAAACCTGCGTCTAATAATTGCCTACAGTAAGGGCGCCAGCGCAGAAGAACTCGCAGAGATATATAGATGAAACCTCGCTTAGTTATATTCACCAAAGCTCCCGTTCTGGGCGGCGCGAAAACGCGGCTGGCTGCGGGCATCGGTAAAGTTCACGCCAACCGTCTTTACCGCGCCATGATCCGCGCCGTTATTCGCAACACATCTGACCCGCGCTGGGATACGCAGTTATGGGTCGCGCCGGACATGGCGGCCTATGATGATTTTGGCGGCGTTTGGCCCGATCACTTGCCGCGTATTATGCAAGGCAGCGGCAGTCTTTCGCCGCGCCTCACTCGCGCTATGTCCGCCAAAGGCCCCGTCATTGTCATTGGCACAGACGCCCCTCAAATCCGCGCCCGCGATATTGCCCGCGCCATTAAACTCTTGCGTAATAATGAACTCGTCTTCGGTCCTTCCGATGATGGCGGCTTCTGGCTCATCGCCGCAAATGGTCCCGTAGACGCGAGCTTGTTTGAAAA
>CALLBH010000034.1 GCA_938001945.1 uncultured Robiginitomaculum sp. | reverse complement strand
GCGGCCACTTCGCGAACCATGCGGTCAATCGCATTTTCATAAAGCTGGCGCTCGGAATAAGACTGATCGGGTTGATCATCCGTGCGGTGCAAATCGCGCACGACTTCGGAGAGCAAAACCAAATCACCTGAATTGATCTTGGCTTCATATTCTTGGGCGCGGCGGCTCCACATTGTGCGTTTGATACGCGCGCGGCCCCGCAATGTTGTAAAAGCATCTTTCAGGACAAGGTCATTAGACAAGGCCCGCATGCCCGATGTTCCGGCCTTGGCGGTTGGGACGCGCAATGTCATTTTGTCTTGGTCAAAGGCCACAACGTAAACTTCGATGTCGAAACCTGCGATGACTTCTTGGTCAATCGAGGTCACTTTACCGACGCCGTGAGCAGGATAGACGATGAATTCACCGACTTTAAAGCTTACATTTTTGATTTTCTTTTTAGATTTTCTTTTCGTAGCCATGAAAGGTCCTGTCTGTTCTCGCGCAGGAAAACTGCGCTTTTAGAGGTATCATTACAAACGAAACGCGAGCCTTACAAAGACCCGCGTTCGTGATATTAAAATATGCATATCACAAAAATGGCGAAAAATCCAGTCTTTGTGCAGGTTTAGCCAATAACCGCCGCGTTTAATCACCTTTACCGGGGTTCGGGCTAAAATATTTCTCAAACTTACCTTTTTCGTCAGCATATTTTTCTGCGTCCGCAGGCACGGTGCCAATGGTCGTAATATTCGGCCAAATCTCAGCATATTTCGAGTTAATCGCCAGCCATTTACCGTCATCTTCGTCTTCGGTATCGGGGCGGATGGCGTCAACGGGACATTCAGGTTCACATACGCCGCAATCAATGCATTCATCAGGGTGAATGACGAGCATATTCTCGCCCTCATAGAAGCAATCCACAGGACAGACTTCGACGCAGTCCATATGCTTACATTTTATGCATTCGTCTTTGACGATATAGGTCATAATTTACTCGTGTTTCTAGGCGCCCGATGTGGCGCGCGGCGGCTTATTTGTCAATAAGCCGCTCTGCGCCGCGCTGTCACGCTCGCGTGAGCTTGTCAGCTGTGTTTCAGGCATAAGCTCATAAAGCATTTGCGCCTCTAACGCAGGACCGCGCCGCTCTCCCGCAGCGACCATTCTCGCGACAATCAGACCATGAGGCCGATGAAGCGTAATAATATCCCCGCTGCGCAGCTGTGTGTTCGACTTCGTTGCGCGCTGCGTTTGTTCGCCTCGCGTGAGGCGCACCTTGCCGCCTTTAATCAATTTTGCAGCTAATGCGCGGGTTTTGACAAAACGTGCACGCCACAGCCATATATCGAGGCGGACGGTTTCGCTTTCGCTGTAATCCACCAATTATTTTGTCTCAGGGTTTTTAAGCGCGGCAAGAGCGGCAAAGGGACTATCGGCAAATTTATCTTTGCGCTCTTTGGGCGCAAATTCATATTTTTTCGCGCCGCCCTTATTGGGACCACCTTTATTCGGGCCGCCGCGTTTGCCGCCTCGATTATCTGAACGGGGTTTACCTCTGTAATTGGATTTCCCGCCCTCTCTATTGCGGTCTTGGCCGCCCTTGCGTGCATTTGCGCGATTTCCGCCATCGCGGCGACGCTGTGGGAACCATATCTCGTCTTGAAGGCCGCGAATATCATTCCCTTCATCATCTTGTCCTGTGACGGGCTCAAAATAACTCAGCGGCGCCGGTATATTGCTGCGGCGTTTCTTTGGCTTGGCCTTCGCGGATGGCGCGCTTGGCATATTATGCTTGGGCTTGCCGTCTTTGCCGATTGTATTAAGCGCGGCAGGAGAAGCAGGTTTCTCGCTAGCTTGCGCGGCGTCAAAGCTATCAGCCGCAGGTTTTGTCGGATCGTCTAATGTATCCTCATGTGTTTCGGAGGCGGCCTTGGTCGGATCTTTATCTTCATCCACTTCAGGCACAGCTTGAGGCTTGGCAGGCTTGCTCGCCATGATCTCACCGGGTTTCGCCTTGGCAGATTTATAGCCCAGCGCGCGCAGCACGTCTTTGCATTCCTCATAGGAACACCCCAGCAGCGCCAGCATTTCAAGCGCGATTTGGAAACGAGCCGAGCCGCTCTCATTTTGCGCTTGGCGAATGGTTTGACCGACGCGGTTGAGGATATCGACGCGCACAATGCGAGAGCCTTGGCCGCTATATCCCGCGCGATTTAGCGATGTCTCGCTATAACCCTCTTCCATCGGGATGGAGGTCACGCCCGCAAAAGGCACAAAGGGCTTACCGTCACCCTTGTCGCTATAGGCATGCAGGATCGTCAGCAGCGTCCCTGCGGCGGGTTTAATCAAATCACGCACATAGACAAAATATTCGCCAAAGCTAACGCCTGCGCCGCGCAAATCTGCGCGCGCTTGGCCTTTGACTTCATTGATGGCATTTTCATTTCCGCGGCGCGGCATGACACCTTCATGCTCTAAGAGCTGGAACGCAAAACCGCGCGCTTCGCCCAATATGTCTTTGCTCGTTGTTAGCGTTTCAAGATGTTTGAGGGCTGCTAACTTGGTATTGATCTCGGTTTGGATGAAGTCTCCAAGCCGGCCTTTAAGATGATCGACTAATGTCGCCTGCGCGAGCGCTGCACCGATAATCTCAATCTTGGGCTTAAGGATCGTTGGCCCGGATGCCAGCTTTGCAATAATATGCTCGCCCCAATGTATGGTGCCCTCAGTCGAGAGGCGGAAGACGTCATGCTGCGCGCCAATCATGGATGTGATGCGGCGGTCCACTTCGGGCGCAACGGCCTTTTCTGCGGTCTCGCGCAACGCCTTGGCCTCAAGCCCGCTGGCTTGCTCATCTGCTGTGAATTTTAATCCGGTGAGACGGCCAACGAAATGGCCGTCTGCTGTCACTTCGCCTTCGGAAGAGATTTTAATATCCATAAATGCTTTGCGTCCTAATCCTTTAAGGAGGGCCTGTGTGCGCCGATCAACAAATTTTTGCAAAAGCCGTTCATGCAGCGCGTCTGATAAACCGTCCTCTATCATGCGGGTGCGTTCAATCCAATGCTTTGAATCAGAAAGCCACGCGGCTTTATTGGCAACATATGTCCATGTGCGAATATTGGCGAGACGCGCCGATAAGGTATCAATCGAGCCATCCACATGGTTTAAGCGGCGCGTATGTTTATCCAGCCAGTCTTCGGGCAGCTTCCCGCCGCCGTCTTTGAGGTGGCCATAAATATCGCTGAGCAATCGGAAATGACTGTCGATAGATAGATTGCGAAAATCAGGAATTTGGCAGACTTCCCACAGGCGTTTGACCTCCCATTCCCCTTTCACGCCGTCGATAAATTTGGGCGTTTCCATGAAGCGTGACAACACAATTTCGTCGCTAATATCTTTGACGCGGCGCAGGCGTTTTAGTGAGGGCGGTTTGTTCAGCGTAAAGGCAAGGCGCTCGGCGCTGCTCATATCCAGCGCGCTATTGCGCCATTCAACGTATCGCAGCGGGTCGAATAAATGGTTCTCAATACGCCCCACCATTTCCTCATCCATCGGCAGGCATTTACCCGTTGTGCCAAATGTCCCCGCATTGCGAAACCGGCCCGCACGGCCTGCAATCTGCGCGGCTTCCTCGCTGGTCAGATAACGGCGGCGATTGCCGTCAAATTTACGCATAGAGGCAAAGGCCACATGATCGGCATCCAGATTAAGGCCCATGCCCACGGCGTCCGTGGCGATCAGAAAATCGACCTCACCAGATTGATACAGTTCGGCTTGGGCGTTGCGCGTACGCGGAGACAATGCCCCCATCACGACGGCCGCGCCGCCGCGATGTCGGCGTATCATCTCGGCGAGGCCGTAAACTTCTGCCGCCGTGAACGCGACAATGACGCTGCGTTTGGGCAGGCGGGACATCTTGGTCGCGCCCGCAAAGGATAATGTCGAGAAGCGCTCACGCGTTTCATGGCGGGCCTTCGGGACAAGGTCGCGCACAATGGGGCGGAGCGTATCTGCACCGAGGAATAATGTCTCTTCGGTGCCGCGCATATTGAGCAAGCGGTCCGTGAAAATATGGCCGCGTTCTTTATGGGCCGAGAGCTGGACTTCATCGATGGCGACAAAGGCAAATTCGCGCGTCGTGGGCATGGCCTCAACCGTACAGACAAAATATTGCGCGCCGGGCGGAATGATTTTCTCCTCGCCCGTGATCAAGGCGCACAGGCGCGGGTCTTTTAATTTTATGATGCGGTCATAGACTTCGCGCGCAAGAAGGCGCAGCGGCAAGCCAATCACACCCGATCGCCGCCCCAGCATACGTTCAATCGCGTAATGGGTTTTCCCCGTATTGGTCGGGCCTAAAATGGCCGTCAAAATGGGTTCTGGGCGGTAGGATGACATAGTGTCTATTTGCGGCTTTGGGCGCGCGGTTCAAGCCCTAGGCGTAATTATCGCAGAGCCAATCATAGGCGATGTTAATCTGCGTCATGCGCGCTTCGGATTTCGCCAGCTTGGCCGCGCTTAGATTTTGCGACATCAGCGTATCGGGATGAAACTGACGGGCCAGTTTGCGATAGGCTGATTTAATGGTTTTATGCGGCGGGCGCCCCTCGAGGCCCAATACGGCCAAATGGGTCGCGGCGTCATCCATGGGCGCGCCGTAGCTTTGCTGGTGCTGTGTCTGCTTGGCGCGGCGGCGACCATAAGAGCTGCGCGACCAGGCTTGCTCCTGTCTACGTTTGAAATACTCCGTATGGGATTCGCGCGAGCCATATTTTGCGCGCTGCGCGGCATATTCTTCCGCGTCGCTCATTTTTGCAGTTTCAACAGCATGGGTGAAATTTATCCGAAATAGCTCACCCAGCAAGACTCCTAGAACCAGCGCGAGGGCCGCATAAGGTTTGAAATGTGGCATTTCTAGCGGGTCAGCATAGCCTTCGACAAATATCCAATGCGAGAACATCATGGGACTATCAAAGAACAGCGACATCACAGCCAACGGCACGGCAAAGGTGAGCACCCAGCCAATTACGGGCGTTCCGATATGAATGACATGGCCAATATACCAATCATCAATCAATGATTTTAAGCGGATAATGCCTAATGCGCTGATCAGAGCCCCGCACACAAAACTTATGATTACACCCGCAGCCATCGTAGGGTTGTGCCACAAAAGCCTTGCGGCTCTCTTAATTCAGAAGAGTGGATGATTCACGCTCAACCCCAAAAGCGCGTCATCCTCGTGCTCGACACGAGGATCCATGGGGCAATAAATACTAGATTTAAATAAGAGTGATGGCTGGCGTCTTGAGACGTCTAACTTCGAAGCGCAATTTAAAGATGGATCCTCTGGTCAAGCCAGAGGATGACGGGCTAGGTTACGGTGTTCTAACCCCCCCTCAACGCACCCCTTAAGGTCACCGATCAAATGCTCATTGGCCGTGATGATGTTCCCGCTCATGGGGTTATGGCCGTTAATGTCTGCGGCGCTATTATCGAGCTCCCAGACTTTCAGTCCCGCCTCGCGCGCAATGACGATACCTGCGGCGACGTCCCAGAGGCTAAGATTGCGTTCCCAATATCCATCGTAACGCCCCGCAGCCGTCCACGCTAAATCGAGCGCGGCGCTGCCATAGCGGCGCACGCCAGCAGTTTGCGCCATGACCTTATGAAGGCCTTTCAGGAATTGCGCGTGACCGGGCTTACCCAGAAATGGCATGCCGGTGGCAAAGAGGCTTTCATTGAAATTCTCACGGCTTGCTCCGCGCAGGCGAATCTCGCCCATGGCGCGCTGCGCATCCAGAAAAGCGCCTTTGCCCTTTTCAGCGTAAAACATTTCATCCACGGCGGGATTATACACGACGCCTGCAATCAACTCGCCTTCACGCTCCAGCGCGATAGAAATGGCGAAATGCGGAATGCCGTGCAGGTAATTCGTTGTTCCGTCCAGCGGGTCGACAATGAATGTATTCTGGCTATCCGTACCTTTGGCCGTGCCGCCTTCTTCCATAATAAACCCAAAACCCGGACGGTCGCGGCGTAGATTTTCAAAGATGATTTCTTCGGCGCGTTTATCGGCATTAGAGACAAAGTCTGCTGGCCCCTTGCGCGAGATTTGCAAATTTTCAACTTCGCCAAAATCACGTAAAAGACTGCGAGCGGCTTTGCGCGCAGCGCTTTGCATGACGGTCATGAGTGGGGAGAGAGCCATTATGCTAACCTATTCCGCGCGTTTCACATAGGCGCCATCAGACGTCATAACAACAATCTTAGTGCCTTCGGACACAAAGGGCGGCACAGATGTGCGCACGCCATTCTCAAGGATTGCAGGCTTGTAGCTATTGGCCGCTGTTTGGCCTTTGACGACTGGCTCGGTTTCTTTGATTTCTAAAATGACCTGCTCGGGAAGCTCAACACTGATTGGGCGCTCTTCGTAAAATTCGAGCTGCACTTCCATGCCGTCCGTCAAATAAGCCGCGGCGTCGCCAATGAATTCATCACTGATCGAGATTTGTTCGTAATTTTCGCTATTCATGAAAACGCGCATGTCGCCTTCAGCATAGAGATAGCTATGCGGTTTTTGATCAAGGCGCACGCGCTCTACGGTTTCAGAGGCGCGGAAACGTTCATTCAGCTTACGCCCATCCAGAATATTTTTAAGCTCGACCTGATTAAAGGCGCCGCCTTTCCCGGGTTTCACCGCATTACATTTCACCGCAACCCAGAGCGTATCTTGGTGCTTGATGATATTGCCGATGCGGATTTCATTACCGTTCATTTTCATGGCGAGGCCTCATAGTGATAGGTTTGGCGCGTCCTAACAGCGAGCGCCCCGCATCGCAATGGGCAAGTGCGGGGGCGCAGCATATGTTAAAACTTGCGAACTATTCGCAACAAACTATTGCGACGCAATTTAATCCGTCATATAGCCAGACTATGACCCGACAATTGATTATCAAACTCCACCTTATCCTTGCCGCTTTTATGGCTCCGGCATTCATCCTCGTCGCGATTTCCGGCGGGCTTTATTTGATGGGGCAGAAGGGCAAAATTTCCAGTGAGGCTGTAAGCGTTCCTGCCGGCACTCTGATTGATTTCAAAAGCGACTCCCTCGAAGCTGACGTGAAAGCGTTCCTCACGGCTCAAGGCGAGAATGCGAAGTTCCAATATATTAAAAATCGCGGTAACGTTATTCAAACACGCCCGACATCGCGCACCTATTATCAATTTGAGAATAAAAATGGCGTCATGACCGCCGCACGCAAAACACCAAATTTTGTCGCCGCCGCAATGGAGCTTCACAAAGGCCACGGCCCTGTAGCGTTCAAATGGTACCAGAAATTCGTCGCGCTCGCTCTGTTCTTTGTCGTGCTGTCCGGCTTCTGGCTCGGCCTCGCCTCCAAAATCCTACGCAAACAATCGATTATGGTCAGCGTAGCAGGCTTGATCGTATTCTTGGCTTTGGTGTTTATTTAAAAAAATCTCATCTCAAACTGAGAACGACCCGCGCGAATGCTTCATCGCTTATCGGCTTGTTGAATTCATATCGGACGGGGGTCAAGCCACTAACGGGTTTGGGGGCCTCATTACCAAGTGCGCGTATGAAATCATCCCAAGTAATGCGTTTGGTCCTATTTGAACTTACAACGATATAATCTGTTTTCGGAAGTGAAGTGGTTGAATCTGTAAATTTAGAGAGTGAATAAAAGTCATCGCCTTCATTTGTTTCATAAATTTCATATTCAGCGATTAAGCGAGGACTATCTGATTTAGTGCTGTATCGCGTCATCATATATTTTTGGTCAGTGTAATCAGTGCCAATGTCAATTAAAGCAGCCTTTTTTGCGATTAGATATGCTGGGCTGCCTTTCTCAGGTAAATAAGTCGACCAGACCCCGTCAACACGTTGCCATAGTCTGTGTGAGAATGGACGTTGTTCTTCTCCCATTTCAACACCGGCCATATACATTGCATCTAAAATTTCAGTATTATCTACGCCAGTAGCAAGGACGATTGAATATGTCGGCATAAACGCAATGATGTCCCCAGATAAGGGAAGACCAGATTCGGGGCCTAAAACTACTAACCGCGTCGCGTCATAATCGTCCTGTTTTGTTGAATAATATATGCCTGTGTCTTCGGCCCATAGGCCGGGTGTGACTGTAGTTCTTAGATTTTCAATCGCAATATCGCGCGCCTCTGTAGCGGTCAGTTTGGCTGTTTCTAAATCATCATCTTGAACACTTGCTACAGCCGCCTCTGAATCGCGAACCACTTCAATAATCCAAACACCATCTTCAAAAAATGTCCGTTTTGTCATCTTTTCAGTCATTTCCGACATAATGCTCTGAATACTTAATGTCTCGGGTGTTCTAATACGTAGTGATAGTACACTTTTTAAATCTTCAGCACCCAACTCTTCTAGTTGAGTTGTACTCTTTAGAAATCTTCGTAACCCGTCTTTGCGTTCGTTAGGCGCGCTATCTTTATAAAGATTATATAAATTACCGAGGTAAATGTAAGTTATAACCTCGCCGTCCGCACCGATACTCCGCACTTCATTATTTGGAACGTCATATTTATAAGTAATTGCTGGGTCATTGGAAAGAGATTTGGCTGTTGCGATGACTTCATTTGCGAGTTGTTTTTCTGAAATCTGAGCAAAACTAACCTCGGAAAAAACCGCAGCAAAAGAAAAAATAATTGCGTATCGCATATGGAAATTTAGCACACTATATCTCGCAATTATCAATCAACCTCACGCCCTTGCAATGCAGGGCAATCAGGAGCCGCGCGGGACGGTCAAGTATGCCGCCGGCCAGCGGGGTCAGGGAATGGGTTGAGGCAACGGAGACATAGTCGACGGACTCAAAACCTGTGTCTAAAAATGTCTGTTTGGCCTGCTCGGCGGCGAGGTCGACATTCATGCCGCCGCGCATTTTCTCGGCGCAATCGTGCATTATAACATTGAGCTTGCGGGCCAGCGTGAGGCCTTCGGCATCGAAATATTGATTGCGTGAGGATAAAGCCAGGCCGTGCGCGTCACGCGCAATCGGCGCGCCGACGATTTCTACGGGCATATCCAAATCAATCACAAGGCGGCGAATTGTAGCCAGCTGTTGGTAATCTTTCTCGCCAAATATCGCCACATCCGGCGCGCAGCGATTAAGCAGTTTCGCGACCACAATCGCAACGCCGTCAAAAAATGTCGGACGGTGATCTGTCTCAAGGCTCTCGGCGACGCCGGTAATATGGATGCTGGTGCTGTGGTTTTCGTCATACATTGACCCATCTTCGGGGATATACACAAGGTCACATCCGGCAGAGGCGAGGGCGGCAACGTCGGCCTCTTCGGTGCGCGGATAGCTTTCAAAATCTTCGCCGGGCGCAAATTGCGTCGGGTTTACAAAAATGCTCGCCACGGATTTGGTCGTATGTTTATGCGACAGGCGGATAAGCGATAAATGCCCATCATGCAGCGCGCCCATTGTCGGGACAAATCCGATGGTTTCGCCGCTGCCGCGCCATTCCCAAATTTGCCCGCGCAAGTCGCGCAATGTCCGAACGATTTTTATCTGTGTCATA
>CALLBH010000033.1 GCA_938001945.1 uncultured Robiginitomaculum sp. | reverse complement strand
CGCAGCATTTCGCGCTTTTCGGTCATCGGTGCCGCATCAAAAAGCTCTACAAACGCTTCATCGACATGCGGATCAGCTGCGTCTGCGAGGCGGCGCTTAATTTTGCCGACGGCTTGATCATAATTTGAGTTGAGCACCTCGCGCAGGAAGCCCACACCAAAGATACCGCCGACGGCAATATGCGTCGAGGATACGGGCAGGCCAAGCTGGCTGGCGATAATGACGGTAATCGCAGCGGCCAAAGCCACACAAAATGCGCGTGACATGTCGAGCTCGGTAATTTCAGAGCCAACCGTTTTAATCAATTTTGGCCCGTAAAGCGCAAGGCCAATGGCAATACCCAGCGCGCCGACGAGCATCACCCAAATTGGAATGGAGGCTTTGGACGCAATCTCGCCGGAGAATACAGCTTCGTTAATCGCCGCTAATGGCCCAATCGCATTGGCGACATCATTGGCCCCATGCGCAAAGGAGAGAAGCGCGGCAGAAATAATGAGCGGGATAAGAAACAAGCGATCAACCGACTCGGGGGTTTGATCCATCTTTTCAGCGGCCTTTTTGACGAAACCGCGCACCACAAAGAAGATAAGGATTGCAGCGGCGAGGCCTATGCCGAGAGCGGGAATAAATTCAATTTTAATAAGCTTCTTAATGCCTTTAAGAATGAGATATGTCGTGAAGGCCCACGCCATGATCGCGACAAGGAACGGCACAGTTTTACGTGCAGAGCCCAGCAAGTCTTTTTGGTCTAGAACCGTGCGTTTAATAATGTAGAGGAAACTCGCCGCAATCACGCCGCCCATAACGGGGGAAATGACCCAGCTGGCCACGATTTGTTGAACTGTGACCCAATTGGCAATCCCCCAGCCGCCGGCCGCGATGCCAGCGCCTAAAACGCCGCCCACAATAGAATGTGTCGTTGAAACTGGCGCGCCAATTGACGTGGCCACGTTGAGCCATATTGCCGCCGCAAGCAGCGCCGCAGTCATAGCCCACACAAAACTCTCGACGTCATCGCCAAAGAATGCCGGGTCGATAATGCCTTTTTTAATCGTCGAGACCACGTCTCCGCCGGCAATCAAGGCGCCAGAGGCCTCCATAAATACCGCAATCAAGATCGCGCCCGACATCGTCAGAGCTTTGGACCCCACAGCAGGACCGACATTGTTGGCGACATCATTCGCGCCAATATTCATGGCCATGTAGCCGCCAATAACTGCGGCCAAGATTAAAAATGTCGGATCTGCGGCATCGCCAATAATTTGGCTGCGCACGAAAACATAAATAATAGCGAGGAAAACAAGGGCCCCAAACAGCCTTGCTAAATCCATTGCCCCAAAATTAATTATCTTGTCTTTCATGCCGTCTTCCCTTTGCATGTCAAAAGCCATTCGTGCGTCCCGCCTTGTCCTGTCTAGAGATGATAAAGACAAGCCGCGCCCGCGACCTATCCACACTTTATTGTAGGGGCGGGGATAAGCGGGCCATGTGACATGCGTGTGACGCCGGCGCGAATAGAATCTACAGATAGAAACACAAAAATATGAAGATTCTTGGCGTCATACCTTGAAGGCGCAAATCTATCCCCCATATCGGTTTCAACGGGTGAAAAACCCTATGTAAACAAAGAATTCGAACAGTTTGGGCGCTTAATTGAGAGGCCCGTAAAAGGAGCAGTCAAATGGCTAAAGTTATTGGCATTGATTTAGGAACAACAAATTCCTGCGTCGCCGTTATGGATGGCGACAAACCCCGCGTAATTGAAAATGCAGAAGGTCACCGCACGACCCCGTCTGTTATCGCGATCACTGATGATGGCGAGCGTCTGGTCGGGCAAACAGCCCGCCGCCAAGCCGTCACAAACCCAGAACATACATATTTCGCCGTCAAGCGTTTGATTGGTCGCCCGTTCACGGACCCGGCTGTTAAAAAAGACGCCAAGCTCGTTCCTTATAATATTGTCAAAGGCAAAGGCGGCGACGCCCATATCCAAGGCCGCGACAAAGTCATGTCCCCGGCGGAAATTTCTGCGATTACCTTGCAGAAGATGAAAGAAACCGCTGAAGCCTATTTGGGCGAAGCCGTTACGCAGGCCGTTATCACGGTTCCAGCGTACTTTAACGACGCCCAGCGCCAAGCCACGAAAGATGCCGGCAAAATTGCTGGCCTCGAAGTTCTACGTATCATCAACGAGCCAACCGCTGCGGCGCTGGCTTATGGCATGAACAAAGAAGACGGCAAGACGATTGCGGTTTACGATTTGGGCGGCGGTACATTTGATGTGTCCATCCTTGAAATCGGCGACGGCGTCTTTGAAGTGAAAGCCACAAATGGCGACACATTCCTCGGCGGTGAAGATTTCGACATGCACATTGTTGATTATCTCGCAGCTGAATTTAAGAAAGACACAGGCATTGATCTAAAGGCTGACAAACTCGCGCTGCAACGCCTGCGCGAAGAAGCCGAGAAAGCCAAGAAAGAGCTCTCCTCGGCCAGCTCTTATGAAATCAACCTGCCCTTCATCTCTATGGACGCGAGCGGACCGAAGCATTTGAACATGAAGCTGTCGCGCGCCAAGCTTGAAACGCTTGTTGATGATCTGATTAAACGCACAATCGCGCCCTGTAAGAAAGCGCTTGCTGATGCAGGCCTTAAGGCGGCTGATATTGACGAAGTCGTTTTGGTTGGCGGTATGACCCGCATGCCGAAAGTCCAAGAAGC
>CALLBH010000032.1 GCA_938001945.1 uncultured Robiginitomaculum sp. | reverse complement strand
AAAGTGATATTGTAACGTCTATTTGCGAGCTATGATGAAATATACCCTATATATTAGCGCTGTACTGGCAATATCACTTGCTGCCTGTAGCGGCCAAAAAGACACAAATATACAAGTCGAAGCGCTACCGATTAAAGCGACATATGCCTTTGAGGCCAAATCCAATGCCGCCATGATCGCGGCGTCGCCCAATGATGTCGCGAGCTGGCTTGGCGCCGTGGCGGTTCTTGGCGAGGATGGCATGCTGAGCTTTTCAGATATTGAAGCAAACCGTTCCAACGCCGTATCGGGAAGTTACGAGCAAGTTATCGGATTTGATCGCGTAAAAGCCCCCGCTCTATTTGCAGCGGTTAATCGCAATGGCAATTGGCGCGGCTTTGTTGAGAGCAGCGACACATTCGACTTCTCGCCGGCCGCTGTGGTTGGCGCGCCTGATAAAAGTTCGATTATTTGCGCGCCAACATACGGCGCAGCTAAAGACAGCCTCAGAGCCATAACTGGCGCAGACCTTTCGCATTACAATATTAGCATTTCGACAGACGGTATATTGAGCCTATCCAAAGGCGATACGCATCCGACGAAATTGAAAGGTGTAAAATTTTGTAGCACCACGCGCGATGGTTCAATCATCGCAGGCACGGATGAAGGCCTATCCCGCATTGCGCCTGATGGCATTGGGATCGCGGTGGCAAAAACGATGTTTTCATCTGCTGCAGTTCTCGACGAGAAAATCCTTTTGGCCGTATCAAAAGGCCGATTATTTGAAGTGGACAGTGAAACGCTGGATGTCGGTCGGCAGCTCTCTATTGAAAGCGGCCTATCCATTGGCGGCATTGAGAATGTGGGTAAGATTTACGTGACATCTGCCGCATTTGGCGGGATTGCGTTTAATGACGGCGCAGTGTTCGTAACAGACGCAGACAGCGCGCGCGTTGTCGTGGTTTCGCGTCGCTATTTTCTCAGTCAGTTACAGCCCGAGGATTTAGCTATCCAGCCGAGCAGTCCAAACTAAATAGACCGCAATCAAGAAGACGAATATTGCACTGGCTTGGTGTAGCAAGGCTTTCCAGAGCGGCACTTCAAAGATGATTGTCGCGATACCGAGCCCTGCTTGCCAAATCACGGCGATGAGTAAGATTAAGGTCACGCGTTTCGTGAGCCACGCTTTTTGCTTAGACAGCGACACAAAAGCCGCAATCACGCCCGCCAGCAGGAAATAAGCCATCATACGGTGATTGAAATGCACATTGACAGCATTTTCAAAAAGGTTCGCCATCCCCTGCTCCGGCACCCAATAATTATACGGAATAAATTGCCCGCCCATATCGGGCCAATCGCGGCTCACGCGGCCTGCGCCAAGCCCTGCAACAAATGCCCCCATTATGACCTGTACCCAGACGGCAATCATCAGCGCAGTTGATCGCTTATAGCCATGCTGATTGGCTTTATCAGGCCAGCCTTTGCGGGCGTCCAAGAACATCCAAAAGAACATGCCGAGGATTATAAAAGCTAGCCCCAAATGGGTCGCAAGACGATACTGACTTACGGATACGGCGTCATCTTTGAGGCCGCTGGAAACCATCCACCACCCAATCGCGCCTTGAAGACCAATCAATGCGCCCACGAGCCAAAACCCTTTGGTGCGGCCCTGCGGAATTTTACGCTTCCAGAGGAAATAGAAAAACGGCAATAAGAAAGCCAAGCCAATAAAACGGCCAAGCTGCCGGTGGCCCCACTCCCAGAAATAGATGAATTCAAATTCTTTAAGTGTCATATCGGGATGTTCGGCTTCGAATTCTGGAATTAATTTATACTTCTCAAATTCAGATATCCAGTCAGCTTGGGATAGCGGCGGCAAAGCGCCTGTAATCGGTTTCCATTCCGTGATGGATAACCCGCTATTGGTCAGCCGCGTCGCTCCGCCGACAATGATCATAACAATAATTAGTAGGCACATAAATCCTAACCAGCGCGTCACTGATTTCGAATAATCTTGGGATTGAAAAGCCATGTCGCCGCCGTGTGAATAATGTGTCTTGATGTTTATACTCATCTGCGCGGCAAATAGCGCTGCGACAGGCTAGCGCGGTAGGTTTCCAAGATGAAAAAATGGTCGGAGTGATAGGATTCGAACCTACGACCCCTAAGCCCCCAGCTTAGTGCGCTACCAGACTGCGCTACACTCCGACACTGGCGCGGCTTATAAGCAGACGCGCCTCGCCCTGCAATGGGCAATTCAGGCTAATTACCGATAGAATTTAAGTAAACTTCTTCCAGCGTGACCGAAGAGCCGACAAACGATCCAGCGCGTCTTCGAGCTCTTCCGTGTCTTTTTCACTCAGTGCTGGCTTAGCTGGTTCAATTTGCGCGGCAGGCATTTGCGCGGGTGCCGTCACGATTTGAGGCGTAGGCGTAACAATGACAGGCTCTGCAGCGGGTGCAGGATCGGCAGCAGGTTGGGGGTCAGCTACAGGCGCTGCAAAGCTACGCTGAAACGGGACAATCTTACCTTGGGCATTTGTGTCTTCTGCTTTGACGCCAGAAACAATACGCTCCGGCACAAGGTTGCGCTGCTCTATCGGTTTAGGAGGCAAGCGATTAATCGCAGAGGCGCCAAGCTTAATTATGTCGGCTGGACCTTTGAGCTTAATGATCTTTTGGACGTCTTTAATTTTGTGACGCTCTTCATGGAGAAGAATGCGCAGACCGCGCAAAAAATCGACATCTTCGGGGCGATAGAAACGACGGTTTCCCGCTCGCGTGACAGGTTTGAGATCCGGAAATTTGGCCTCCCAAAACCGTAGGACATGAGGCTTTAGGTCAAGCTCATTGCTAGCTTCGCTGATTGTGCGAAATGCTCTACTATGTTTTTCTGTCATGTCGCCCTCCTGATTCCTTAATAAATGTGAAGGAATAGCCTTAAGCGATTGTAAATATGCAATGATTCGCGGCAAATACCGAATCTGAGCGCAAGTCGAAAATTAGTCGCTGGTCAGCGCCGTATTCACGCGGTCCTTTAAAACCAATGAAGGTTTAAAAACTAAAACTCGGCGCGACGTGATCGGCACTTCATTGCCTGTTTTTGGATTACGACCAATGCGCTCGTTTTTGTCTCGTAGCAGAAACGTCCCAAAGCCCGCGAGCTTTACACTTTCGCCGCGCAGAAGTGCACTAATAATATGCTCGATAATTGACTCAACAAGATGCGCGCTTTCGGTGCGCGACAGTCCAAGCTCACGGTAAACCGCGTCTGTTAAGTCTGCTCGTGTAACTGTGTTTGTGCTCACGCGCCCTCACTCCTCGTGTTCGTTAACATTTAAACGCATTCCTGCGCACAAGTGCAAGGGCAAATCTAAAAAATATCGCCGAAGCCCCTCATTTATATGGGTATTTACGGCATTTAGTAGCGCAACAGTGCTGCGCCCCAAGTAAATCCTCCGCCAAAAGCTTCTAACATCACTGTGTCGCCGCGTTTAATGCGGCCATCGGCAATGGCTGTATGCAAGGCTAAAGGTACGCTTGCCGCTGAAGTATTGGCATGATGCGCCACAGTTGAAATGACGGTATCCGGATCAATTTTCAACTTTTTGGCCACGCCATTGAGGATACGTTGGTTGGCTTGGTGCGGGACGAACCAATCAATGTCTTCAATCGGCATATCGACCTTGGCCGCGCATTGGCGCATAGCATCGGCAATATCATTTACGGCGCGTTTAAAGACTTGATTTCCAATCATGCGAACATGGCCCACAGTACCCGTTGAAGACGGTCCGCCATCAACATGCAGCAGGTCTTTGTGATGGCCATCAGCGCGAATAAAGCTAGCGAGAACGCCCTGCCCATCATCTGCAACATCTTGCGATGTCATGACCACCGCGCCAGCGCCGTCGCCAAAGAGCACGCAAGTCGTGCGATCTGTGAAGTCCAAAATACGCGTAAATGTCTCCGCCCCAATCAAAAGCACATTGCGCGCGGAGCCTGCGCGAATCATCGCATCGACAACATTCACGCCGTAAATGAACCCGCTACACACGGCCTGAAGATCAAAAGCCGCGCCATGCGTCATGCCGAGGTTTTTTTGCACAATTGTAGCCGTCGCCGGAAAAGTAAAATCTGGCGTCGTGGTGGCAACAACAATGAGATCAATATCGTCAGGCGTCAGTCCTGCATCTGCAAGCGCTTCTTGCGCGGCATGTGTTGCCAAATCCGAAGTCAGCTCACCTTCCGCGGCTTGGTGGCGCTGTCGAATACCGGTGCGCGCAATGATCCACTCATCGGATGTTTCAACAAATTGAGACATGTCATCATTGGTTAGAATTTTCTTTGGCAAATAATGCCCTGTCCCAGCCAAAACTGCGCGTATCGTCATTATATCTCTGCCGTCATTTCAAGATCGAGTTCTGCGTCATGTAGCGCCGCGAGTGTCTTCTCGATCTCGGCTTCAAAATTACTCTCCGCCAGATTAGCCGCAACATTAAGTGCATTGGCATAGCCGATATGGTCTGTGCCGCCATGACTTTTCACCACGATGCCATTCAATCCCAAAAACACGCCGCCATTCACATTGCGCGGATCCATGCGTTTCTTGAGTTTCAACAGCGCAACAGCATTTAGCGAGCTCAGCATACGCGACAGCCAATTGCCGGCCAAAGCTTCTTTGACAAAGCCTCCTACCAATTTAGCGGTGCCTTCTGCGGTTTTCAGTGCGATATTGCCTGTAAATCCGTCGGTCACAATGACATCCACATCGCCAATGCTAATATCTCCGCCCTCGACATAGCCTTTATAGTCTAGACCAAAATCGAGCGTATTTAGACGCTCATGTGTGGCGCGAACTGTGGCATTGCCTTTAAGGTCCTCAGTGCCGATATTGAGAAGACCAACAGTTGGGTTTTCTTTTTGATATAGCGCGCGAAAATAAGCCTCACCGAGAACCGCAAATTCGCAAAGTTGTGTCTCGTCGCAATCAATATTCGCGCCGACATCCAAAACGATCGCGTTTCCTACCGGGCGCGGCCAAATCGCGGCAATAGCGGGGCGCTGCACGCCCTCTTTCATGCGAAGTTGTAATTTGCTGATCGCCATTAGCGCGCCGGTATTGCCCGCAGAGACAGCGATCCGCGCTTGGCCTGTTTTGATACTTGCAATTGAATTCCACATCGATGTGCCTTTGCCCCGGCGCAGCGCATGGGACGGCTTTGCGTCCATAGCGACCATTGTTTCGGTGTGAATGACTTCGCATCGCTCAGTTGTCAGCGGCGCTTTTTTGAGAAGAGGTTCAAGCTGCGTTTCATCACCATGGATCAAGAGACGCACTTTGCGGTTCTTACCCGCATGGGAAAGGAAATACTCAATTCCGCGAATAACAATATCAGGAGCGTCATCCCCCCCCATAGCGTCAATAGATAGCATCAATGTGTCAGGCATATATCCTCATCATCTTGACCCGCCTGATAGCGCAAGCCAAAGCAAAAGCCCATACGGCTTATGGATTTTGAAAATTAAAAATCGGCGAGAGTAAAAGCGCTAAAATCCGCCTGACCCATCGCGTCATGAAGCCCGCTCGCATAAGACTCAAGCCGCGCTGCCATTTTTGAATTTGGAGTTTCACCAAGCAGTGTTTCTATAGCAGCGGATTTAAACGGCGCCTCGCCTTGCTCTGCCGCCTCGTGGTAAATTTTAATGCGCCCGTAAAACAAACTCACCATCGCTTTGATTCGCCGCTGCACGCCCGTATCCGCTACGCCCTGCTCACGCAGCGCCACATCAAAATCGGCGACCATAGCATTATAGATTTCTTGACTAAGCATTTCGCCGTCACTGCCGAAACGGCGTAAATGGTGTAAAACTAGCCCAATATGAAAGAACAAAAAGCTGACACGCCCATCATAGCTGTCTTCAATCGCATCTTCGCCGTAAAATTTGGGATTGCGTGAGGATGTCATAGCCCAATTATAAAGCACTTTGGCGTGCGCTTCTTCGGGTCTGACTTTTTTGAAACGTTTAAACATGCATCTATCCATGAAAGTTCAGTAACGCGCGCGCCTTTACCTTGCACACGCGCCTCTATTTGGCTAACCCCGCTAGGAATAACAAGGTGCATGCTAAGTCTTATGGTCGCAAGAACAGTAAAATTAATCCTGTGCAGCTCCGCTTTGGCTCTTAGCCTTAGCGCCTGTAACCCGACGCTTCGCAACCACGGCTATGTGCCAAGCGAAGAAGCCAAGCCTCAACAAGTTGAGCCCAGCGTGGATACCAAAGCAACCGTGCTGGCCCGCCTCGGCAATCCTTCAACCAAAGGCACATTTGAACTCGATACATGGTACTATGTATCAAGCACGCGTGAACGCCTCGCTTATCTGCGCCCGGTCAACCAAGAGCGCCAGATCACAGCTGTTGTCTTTAACGAAGATGGACAAGTGCAAGCCGTGGCTGAATATGGCCTTGATGATGGCCGTATAGTGAACTTCGTTGGACGGGAAACACCGACGCGCGGCCGCGAGCTTTCTGTATTAGAACAAATCTTTGGCACAGTGGGCCGTCTTCCGACCGACCGCTTAACAGGCCAACAAAACATACCCGGGGGGGGAACAACTGGACCCGGCAGCGGACGTTAGTCTGATTGCTCGCATGTTGTTCAAACCCGGCGCACATCGCCGGGTTTTTTATTGGCGCATATACGCTCATAAAAAGCCCCGCTGAAACAGCGAGGCAAATTATCTTAAATCCGATAAATTTATTTCGTGGTTAGTATTTTAACATCATACCCTTTTTGACGCATCAATTCAGGGACGCCATCTTGACCCACAAGATGCGCCGCGCCAACGGCGACAAAATCAACACCGCTACCCTGCATCTCCGCATCAAGTGTCTCGACCCAGTTTTTATTACGCTTGACCAGAATGACATTATAAAGCTCTGGATAAGAAGACTTCATTTCAGCGACCATTTCGTTTTCAATGAATCCGAAATCGCCTGTAGCCCATGAGTTTGCCATCTGGCTGATCAGTTCCATGCCATCATCAAAATCATCTAGTGCAGAATCAAGCATTTCAACCTGTTTATCTTCTGGCATATCCGCGAAAAAGCGGAGCTGCTGCTCTGCAGTTTCAAATGATTTCGTTGGTTTGTTAAGGCGCATCGCCTGCAATTGGCTCTCAACGCCAAGAGAAGGATTAAATCCGGCTTTCTGCATTTGGAGGGCCGGAATGGTTATACTGACCAGCCAAGGCTTCATGGACTGTAGAGCCTCCATCGGCATTCCCAGCTGGGGCGCAACGGCCTCTAATTTTGCATAAGTCTCTGGCGGAAGCGTATCGACAAGCTTTGCCTCTTTATCAAAGCCGTAAGTCATTACGAGACCTTGCAGCGCAGGATCTGCGTCCGCGCCCACTGGGATTTCATACCAAATTTCGTCCGCGCGCTGCAGCGCAGACGTTAGACTATCCGTTTTCCACTCCACCTCTTCGGGTAAAATGTGGAATGTTGGATAGAGAATAATTTCACTATCTTCATCTGTGACGGACCAAATAATGGGCTCTGACTTGAGGTCAACTTTGGCGTAATCGGCTTTATAACCGCAGCCTGACAGTAGAGCCGTGCTAAGACATGTCGCGGCGAAAAGGACCTTAGATTTTAAGAATGTGGGTTTCATAAACTCTCTCTGGTTGAAATTGAACGTATTGCATTGTCTCACACTCATAGGTTTTGTCCATCAAAAAGCCCCGCACGAGGCGAGGCTTAGACTCGATATTCAGCTTAGCTTAGTGAGCGAGAACCGCCAGTAAGAGAAGCGCGATGATATTTGTAATTTTAATCATCGGGTTCACGGCTGGACCAGCTGTATCCTTATAGGGATCGCCAACTGTATCGCCTGTCACGGAGGCTTTATGAGCATCGCTGCCCTTGCCGCCATGGTGACCGTCTTCGATATATTTCTTGGCATTATCCCACGCGCCGCCGCCTGCTGTCATTGACAACGCCACGAACAGACCTGTGACAATCACGCCGAGAAGCATCGCACCTAGCGCAGATACAGCCGCCGCTGCGCCGCCGCCCGGCATATAAAGGACAACAACAAAGAGAACGATTGGAGCAAGAATTGGAAGAAGAGACGGTTTAATCATCTCTTTAATCGCTGCGCCCGTCAGAAGATCAACCGCTTTGGCATAATCGGGGCGTGATGTGCCCTTCATGATGCCTGGGTCAGCTTTGAACTGACGCCGCACTTCGTCGACAATTGCTGCGGCTGCGCGCCCTACGGACTGCATTGCCCAAGCACCAAACAGATATGGCAGCATACCGCCAATAAACAGGCCAATGATCACAAATGGATCTGTAAGACTAAAGGTCAGATTGCCAAGGCCGTCAAAGAACGAGCCTGGCTCTGCGTTTCCTGCGAAATATTTCACGTCTTCATAATACGCCGCAAAGAGCACCAGAGCGCCAAGACCGGCAGACGCAATTGCGTAGCCCTTCGTGACAGCTTTAGTCGTATTCCCAACCGCATCGAGTGTATCGGTTGTATCACGCACTTCCGATGGTAATTCTGCCATCTCAGCAATACCGCCCGCATTATCGGTCACAGGACCAAATGCATCAAGCGCGACAATCATGCCTGCAACACCGAGCATCGCGGTCACTGCAATCGCGATCCCGTACAGATCAGCCATTGAATATGTTGCAATAATACCAAATACGATAATCAGAACTGGGATAGCCGTCGCTTCCATTGATACGGCTAAGCCTTGGATAACATTTGTACCGTGACCAGATTCAGACGCTGCAGCCACAGATTTTACAGGGCGATAATTTACGCCAGTGTAGTACTCCGTAATCACAACGATCGCGCCTGTAATCACTAGGCCAATAACGCCGCAAATAAAGAGGTCCAGTCCAGAGAATGGTGTTCCAGCAATCTCACCAAATCCACCAAGCACAAAATGCGTAACAGCGGCAATTGATGCGATGGACAAGACGCCCGTTACGATCAGGCCTTTATACAGCGCCCCCATTACGTTGGTTGAGCCTTTACCGAGTTTCACAAAATATGTGCCAATGATTGAGGTCACAATACAGCTCGCTGCAATGGCCATTGGGTAAAGCGCAAGTTCTCCGACAGCGCCAAATAGAATGGAGCCGAGAACCATCGTAGCGGCAATCGTCACAACATATGTCTCAAACAGGTCAGCAGCCATGCCGGCGCAATCGCCAACATTGTCACCAACATTATCAGCAATGGTAGCAGGGTTGCGCGGATCATCCTCGGGAATACCCGCTTCAACTTTTCCGACCAAGTCACCACCAACATCAGCGCCTTTGGTAAAAATGCCGCCGCCCAAGCGCGCAAAGACAGAAATCAATGACGCACCAAGCGAGAGCGAAACAAGACCATCAATAACGCCGCGACTATCCGCGCCCATTGGGCCTTTTAGGATCATGTAATATACGGCCAAACCGAGTAGCGCCAATCCAGCAACCAACATGCCTGTTATCGCACCCGCTTTGAACGCGACGTTTAGGCCAGCCCCCAGAGATGTGCGTGATGCTTCGGTCGTACGCACATTAGCTTGCACGGACACCAGCATGCCGACATATCCGGCAATACCTGATAGCACCGCGCCGATAATAAATCCTACGGGAGCAATGGCGTTGCGGAACAAGACGAAGAGTAAAATAGTGACAACAACGCCGACTATAGAAATCGTCTTATATTGTTTGTTCAAATACGCTTTGGCGCCTTCTTGGATGGCGCCGGCAATTTCATTCATACGTTCATTGCCGGTGGATGCCTTCATAAGGCTAGCACGGGTGACAATCCCGTATATGACAGCAAGCACGCCTGCTGCGATGATTAGATAAAGAGTCATGATGATCTCTCCCCATAATTTGAGCCTGCCCATTTTGGGTCTATGGCTACGGTGTTATGAAGTTGGCCGTCTCTTGCCGATATGCGGCTGGACGCTTCCCCTCGCGAAATGGAGTTGGCCGTATCTCTAACGGATACGCTTCCCCCCGCGGTAATGGACAACACATTAACGTGGGTTAAATGCGGGTCAAGGGCCGATTTAGGCTAAAAATGGGTGTAGCCCGTGCGGGTAAATGAAAGGATTTTACCATCGGCTTTATGGCATGAGACGCCTTCACCCATAACAACATGGCCGATTTTCGTGACGCTAACATTGGCGATTTGGGCTGATTTTTTAATGGCGTCTCTGTGTTCGAGGGGCGCAGTGAACACGACTTCAAAGTCATCGCCTGCCGATACCAAAATTTTGAACGCGTCTAGAGAATTGTCCTGCGCGTCCATCCATGCCCGCGTCGGAAGGGAGAATGGAATAGATTCATAATCCAGATTTAAGCTGGCGTCAGAAGCGCGCGCAATGTGCCCGCAATCGGCAATTAGTCCATCGGAAATATCAACTGATGCCGTTGCAAATTTCCGTAGCATTTTACGCAAGACAACACGCGGCATCGGACGTTGATAAGCCTCCTCCCAAAGCATCATGCCCTGCCCGCTAATGGGCTCAACTTTATGGCCCAAAGCCATTTGGAGACCGAGATAGGCATCGCCAATGCGGCCCGTGACATATACATCATCGCCCGACTTAGCCCCGCTACGCTTAACCATCTGGCCCGTCGGTACTGTGCCCATCGCGGTCAGGCTAATCACCAGCGGCCCGTCTGTGCGGGTCGTGTCGCCGCCCATAACGTGCCAATCAAAAGCCTGTTGTCCTGCCTCAAGACCTTTCGCAAAGCCCGCGAGCCAGCGCTTGTCCATTTCCCGCGGCAATGAAAGCGAGAGAAAATAGCCCCATGGCGTCGCAGCTTTTGCAGCCAAATCCGATAGGTTTACCCGCAATAATTTTTCGGCTGTGCCCGCGCCCCACTCTCCGCTTGGAAAGTGGATGCCTTCAACCATTGTATCTTGTGTTACAACGAGGTCTTTGCCCGCAGGCGGCGTAAGCAGCGCGGCGTCGTCTAACAGACCTAAGCCCTCGGGAGCGGCCAGCGGCGCAAGATAGTCTTGGATGAAATCAAATTCACCCATATCGCCTAGCTTTCGGAGAACTCATATGTCCGCACATCGCGCGCCAATTTATCGAGCGACGCATTAACGAATTTCGGCTCCGGCCCGTCATAGAAGTCCATCGCCAGCGTCACATATTCGTCGATCACGACTTTGGCTGGAACGTCGATACGAAAACCAAGCTCAAATACAGCGGCGCGCATGATGGCGCGCAGGGTAATATCGAGGCGCGACAGTTTCCATTTTTCGGTCAAGCGCGCGCGGATTTTATCGTCAATCACGTCCTGCTCACGCACAACACCTGTGACCAGTTCTTCGAAGAACTCTTCATCAACCGCGATATAATTCTCTTCGCCGTCATAACCAAATTCATGATTGCGAAATTGCATCACCACAGCCTTCGCGCCTTGGCCCGACAGCTCCATCTGATAGAGCGCCTGCACAGCAGCTAATCTTGCGGCGCCGCGAAGTTCGGAAGTTGTGTCCATTACGCGCTCTTTAACTCGCTGCGTATTTTAATCATTTTCAGGCACGCATTAGCGGCAAAGCCGCCTTTATCTTTCTTGGCCTTATTCGCCCGGGCTTCGGCCTGTTTGTCATCTTCGACCGTAATAATGCCGTTCCCAATAGCGAGTTGTTTATTGACAGCCAAGTCCATAATGGCGCGCGCGCTCTCTCCACAAACATAGTCATAATGGGTGGTTTCACCGCGAATAACGCAGCCCAAGGCGACGTATCCGTCAAAGCCTGAATTGGCCGCTTCGGCCATAGAAATCACATGCGGAATTTCCAATGCGCCCGGGACAGTCACTTTGGTAATTTCAACCTTCGCCGCCTGTAGCGCGTCAAGCGCGCCTTCTAGTAGCATGTCGGAATAATTCTCGTAAAACCGTGCTTCGATAACCAGTATTTTTGTCATTATTTCGTTCCGCTAATCAGTGGCGTAATGCCCACCAGTTCCAGTTCATAGGCTTCAAGCCCGATAAGTTTTGGCATCACATTGGTAATGAGGCGCATCTTACGCACGCCCAAATGGTTTAGCATTTGCGCGCCAACGCCATATTCGCGCACATTTTGCGCTTTGCGATCTACAATACTTTTATGCGCGCCGAGACGTTCCAGCAGCGTATCAATACTGCCTTCGCGAATAAGCACCAGAACGGCGTGGCCATCATGGGCGGCGAGCTGTTTCATCGCGTCCCAGATCAGGCCACTGCGCGGGCTTTCTTCATAAAGAATGTCGCCTGCAAAATCGACTTTGTGGACGCGGATGAGGCTTTCCTCGCCCTTAACGGCCTCACCCTTGGTCAGGGCAACATGTTCGCGGCCGTCGAGATAATTGCGATAGACATGAATTTTAAAATCGTCACCATTTTGCGACGTGAAGTCACTACTCGCGACATGTTTAACGAAGTGATCTTTCTTCATGCGGTAAGCGACGAGGTCTTCAATTGTACCAATTTTTAGGCCGTGAAATTGCGCGAATTTCACCAGATCATCCAGACGCGCCATTGTGCCGTCATCATTCATAATCTCACAGATCACCGCAGACGGGTTCAGTCCTGCCATGCGCGAAATATCGACGCTTGCTTCGGTGTGTCCCGTGCGCACGAGTACGCCGCCATCTTTAGCAATAATCGGGAACATATGCCCTGGCGTGACGATATCATCAGCGCGGCTTTCAGGGTCAATCGCGGTTTGGATTGTATGACTGCGGTCACCTGCGCTAATGCCCGTGGTAACCCCTTCGCGCGCCTCAATGGACTGCGTGAAGGCCGTCTCGAAACGGGAGCGATTATCAAGGCTCATATTGCGGAGCTCTAGCGCGTCGGCTTTATCTTGCTCAATAGCCAGACAGATCAGACCGCGGCCATATTTCGCCATGAAATTAATCGCGTCCGGCGTCGCAAATTGCGCGGGAATAATAAGGTCGCCCTCATTTTCACGGTCTTCGGCATCGACCAGAATATACATCCGGCCATTGCGTGCATCTTCGATAATTTCTTCCGGCGTCGCCAGATTATAGACGCTTTGCAATGTCGCCTCATTTAGTTCGCTCATGAGATGTCTTTCATATGGGCCAAGTATCGCGCGACATAACGCGCGATAGTATCAATTTCCAGATTTACTTTCGTATCGGGCTGCAATCGGCCCAGCGTTGTGACCTCCCATGTGTGGGGGATGATATTGACCTCAAACCAATCGGGGCCAACCTCGTTGACGGTCAGCGAGACGCCATCAATCGTGATCGAGCCTTTGGGCGCAATCCCGAAGCGTAGATCAGCGGGCGCGCCAAACCGAACTTTGTGCGAGCCTGCAATTTCTTCGACGCTGAGAACATGGCCAATCCCGTCCACATGACCAGACACCATATGCCCGCCATATTCATCGCCCACTTTCATCGCGCGCTCTAAGTTGACTTTTGTGCCTACCACCCACTCGCCCAGATGAGTTTTGGATAGGCTCTCATCGGATACTTCGACAACAAACACGCAACCCTGCTCTGTCTTGGTTTTTTCAATCACTGTCATACACGCGCCGGACATGGCAATAGACGCGCCAATGTCGATAGCATCAGGGTCATAACTGCAGGAGACATTCATGCGCGTATCGCCCCATTCACCGCCCGTGTCGCGGGTGATTGCGGTGACTTCGCCAATATCTGTAACAATACCTGTGAACATTATGCGTAGGTCTCCCAAATATCGTCGCCAATCTCTTGAATAGATACGCGCGACAGACGCGAGACAGACTGCATTGAGTCTAGTCCGAGCGGCCCAATCGCGTCGCGTCCATCGCCGCCCAGAATAATCGGCGCGCGGAACCATTCAATGCGATCAATCACGCCCGCCTTAACAAAGCTCGCAGCAAGAAGCCCGCCGCCTTCGAGCAGAAGCGTTTCCACGCCAAGCCGCCAGAGACCGGACAATGCGGCCTCTATGTCCAACCCGCTCTCTGATTTTGGCAAAGCAATAATTTGAACGCCGAGCGCAGCAAGAGCCTTTGCGTCCTCTCCTGTGTCTTGCCCCGTTTCACAAAACAGCACGACCGGAACATCCTTGGCTGTTTGCGCGAGATTAGAGTCCGGTGACAAACGAACACGGCTATCAAATATGACGCGCATCGGGTTTGGCAAATCGCCCTCTCGCGTGGTCAGCTGCGGGTTATCGAGAGCTGCCGTATTTGCGCCAATACAAATTGCGTCATGCGCGCCGCGAAACAATCGCCCCTGCGCGCGGGCCTTCTCACCTGTTACCCATTCCGACTGCCCATTGGACAATGCAATCTTCCCGTCCAGCGATGTGGCGAGTTTGAGGGTGACCTGAGGGCGGCTCACTACTCTACTCACTACTCCGCGCCGTCCAGTTTTTCATCATCAATAAAGGCTTCGAAGTCTTTGGTTTCTTTGAAATCCTTATAGACCGAGGCGTAGCGCACATAGGCGACGCTATCTAAATTGGCGAGGCCTTCCATGATCGCTTGACCAATCACGTCAGAGGATACTTCAAGCTCGCCCATAGACTCGAGGCGGCGCACAATACCGGACAGCATTTGTTCGATTTGGTCGGCGCTAATCGGGCGTTTCTGCATCGCGATATTGACGCTGCGCATCATTTTATCGCGATCAAAGGGAACGCGGCGACCTGTCTTTTTAACTACAGTTAGCTCGCGCAGTTGCACCCGTTCAAATGTCGTAAACCGCGCCGCGCAGCTATTGCATTGACGG
>CALLBH010000031.1 GCA_938001945.1 uncultured Robiginitomaculum sp. | reverse complement strand
GGTGAGAACTCCCTGACTTTCGCCGAAATGCAAGAAGTGATTGGCGACGATACGGATTGCACATTCTCTAATGTTCGCAAGAGCCCCGGCAAAATCGTGTCTGATGCGAGTTGCAAGCTTATTGGAATGGACGCCACATTGAACGGTGTTACGGACCTTGATTATGAAAGTCAGAAAATTGACTTACTATTTGATGGAACGATGACTTCCGGAGGAATGAACCTTCCATTTGAGTTTAAGATCAATTTGTATCGCACAAGCGCGACATGTAGCTAAGCCGCGACGGAATAAAAGCATTTTACGGACAATAATTATGAGAGAGCCGCGTTAGCGGCTTTTTTTATGACGTTGTTTCAACGTCCATCTGCTTGCGCAAGGCAGCGATAGCGCTGCGAATACGCGTTTTTACGGTTCCAAGCGGGATGCCGATTTCATCTGAAATTTGCTGATGGGTTTTAAATTCCATAAATGCCATGCGCAAAGCTGAGGATTGAGCCTCAGACAGGTTTTGCATCTTCTTGTGCAAATCCTCGCTCTTTTCATTGAACATGAAATTGGCTTCTGCTGATGGGACGAGATCATCCGCGATCACCTTCATGAGCTCGGGGTCCCGAATATCCATGCGGCCATGTTTGCGTTTATGATCAATCCAGCGATTGCGCGTCATGCGGTAGACCCATGTTGCAAAACTGGCCTTGGCAGGATCGAACAAATGCGCCCGTGTCCAGCAGGTAATCATAATATCCTGAACAAGGTCTTCGGCCGTGCCGGAGCCAACGCCGCGCGCCATAAGCCAACCTTTAAGCTTGGGGCCGTAAATTTTGAACAAATCCGTCAGCGCTTGAGCATCGCGCTGTTCTGCAATCGCCTTGAGCCATATGGCATCACGCTTTGCGGCTGAAATGGATTTTGGTGAGGCTTTAATCACTCTTTTAGGGGGCTGTTTTACCTTGGCGGGCTTCCGTAATGCGTCAGATAGTGATGTAGGTTTTTTACCGCTCATAAGACTATTTAGCAGAGAGTAAGGCATGTGAACAGCAAAAGAGGTGATTGCCTATCATTTAGTTTTGGCGCCGCGGCCATCGGCCGGTCAATTACGGCGTATAAACCGTATATGTGACAGTGGCGCCAAGTTCCCCCGAGCCCATGGAGAGGTCATAATTGCCGAGACCCAATGCGCCTGCGCCTTGGAGTCTGTAGCGGGATTGGAAAGACACGGCCTGCTGTAATAGCGTTCCGCGCTGGGCTGCGGTTCTTCGGCCACCGTCAAAGACTTTGGTAAAGCCGCTGCTCATATCGCCTAAATCGTTGACCCCGCCGACAATGCCCGTTCCGCCTGTCGTAGGATTTTGCGCGCGTTGACCCCAGCGCCATACGCCGCCGCCGCCCGTGCGTTGTACGCGCAAACGATACCCGATATTACTATAATCAAGCGCGCTAAAGTCGCCGGTTGCGACAAGATCGCTGGATTGGGCGTAAATATCGAATTGAGCATTTGAAACGACAAGGAAACGCGAGGCGCGGTTACCAAGATTTATGTCTAACCCCGTCGTTTCATCAATTTCAAATGCGCTGTAACTATCGTTTTCGTCGAGCGTTTGATGCGGGCCAACCGATGTAAAGGCCCCTCCGGAAACTTGGTCTGTGATTTCAAATTCATATCCAGACGCGCTACCATTCTCTGAGGCGTTAAACCGTCCCGTATTATAATTCATCGTCACGCCGTCTACGCCAATGATGTCGGGGGCGGCAGTGCCGCTTGGCACATTATTCAATATATTGAAGTCGACAGCGAAGACTGCGTCGCCGCCATTATTAGAAAAATCATTCGCGCCCATGACAATGACAATCGAAGAGACACGTATAAAGGGGCGATCCATCGCTGCGCCGAGCGCAGGCGCGCTTAAGGCCGTGCATGCTACGAGCAATGCGCCGGCTTTAACCGGGGTTGATATTAAGCTTTTAAAGCCAGTTCCCATTGGAAATTCCCATTTTCCTTCAAGCTTGCATACAAGCAAAGACTCAAAAAACTACGCAGAGATAAGTTTAACGCGGGGTTAATGCATGACGCGCATTCGAAGCTTTAATTTGCCATATTGCGCGGCTTTCCATAGCGTCCCAACAAAGCGGAATAGAGGGTGAGGCATGAAAACAGATTATTTAATCGTCGGCGCGGGCGCTGTGGGCATGGCTTTCGCTGATACCTTGCTGACGGAAACGGACGCCAATATCATCATCGTTGATCGCTTCGCTAAACCGGGCGGGCATTGGAATAATGCCTATCCTTATGTGACGCTCCATCAACCCAGCGCCTTTTACGGTGTAGCAAGCAAAGAGATGTCCAAAGGCCGCCGTGATGAGACGGGTCTGAATAAAGGGTTGGCGGATTTGGCGACGGGTCAAGACGTTATGGCCTATTTTGACGATGTCATGCGCCATACATTGTTGCCTACAGGGCGCGTAAAGTATTTTCCGATGTGTGATTACAAAGGTGAGGGCACGTTCGTAAATAAGCTCTCTGGCGAGACTCATGAGGTTAAGTTCGAAACGTTAGTGGATTGCACTTATCTCAACACCAATATCCCGCTGACCCATAAACCGAATTTTACGGTAGATCAGGGCGTCAATTTCATTCCGCTTAATCACTTGCCCAATCTCGCGACGCCGCCCGAAGGCTTTGTGATTATCGGCGGCGGTAAGACAGGCATAGACGCCATATTGTGGCTACTCGAGATGGGCGTTCATCCCGATAAAATTAGCTGGGTCTTGTCGCGTGATGCGTGGTTGATTGACCGCGAGAATACGCAAAATCATGACGACTTCTTTTTCTCGACCATGTCCACACAAGCCAATCAATTTGAAGCCATCGCGCAGAGCGAATCCATCGAAGATATGTTCGACAAATTAGAGGCGTGCGG
>CALLBH010000030.1 GCA_938001945.1 uncultured Robiginitomaculum sp. | reverse complement strand
AGCGAAAATCATTCGTGTTGACGCGCCAATTGTTCCGGCCTCATTACGCGGTCCAGACATAGCGGTGTCACCGGATGGACGTGTTATCGCATATGCCGCTGGCGCGAAATGGGATGCTCCGGTCCCAAGCCTTATTCAACGTGCCGTCATTGAAGGGTTTGATGATAGCGCGAGCTTGCGTGCTGTATCGGCCAATACAGGCGCTGAAAGCGACTATTTGCTATCCATTACTGTGCGCTCTTACGAGGCCGTATTTATCAATGGCGAAAAGACAGCGCCCGAAGCCCGCGTTGTTTTCGATGTGTCTTTAGTTAAGGCGGGCGGACGCAGTCTAATTGGCAATCGCCTTGTGCGCACCGATGCTATGGCGTCGGAATTTCGTATTGAGCGGATCGTGGTTGCGCAGGAAAATGCGACGCGTGAAGCTATATCTGAAATCGTGCGATGGGCCGAGCAGCGAATTAGTAATCCTGTAACGCGAATCAACTAAATTTCTAGGCCGTTTCCGGTTGGGCGCTCACTTAGCCCAATGCTGTATCGCAAAGAATGAATGCGCGTCCCGCTTCGGTCTGCATTGTTTCTCTTAATTGCTCACGATCTGATGAAATATTTCCAAGCAATTGGTAGTAACGCTGCGCAAAGTCATCTGCGGCGCTGTGAAGGTCCGGGTCTGCTGCGAAGGCACGCCGTAAATGGGTGATCTCGCTAGGCAGCCTCAGATTTACGACTTCGCGCATATCCGCTGCGCCTTTGAACTTTCGGGTATTTACAGCTTCGATCACGCAGCCTTCATCGACAATGCTGTTGGGCGCGAGACTGATTGCGCTCAATCGAGCGATAATGTCGGTTTTGCGATCTTCAAAACTTATTTGAGATGTTGCCTGAGCGGGTCTTGCTTGCGGGGCCGCGTCATCATAAATGCCGCCTAAAAATCCGCGCCAGCTCCATCCGGACTTTTCTTTTTTCTTGCGCAGGCTTTGTGGGACAACCGTTTCGACAACCGGAGACAACACATCACTTTCAAGCTCAGGCATTGAAAGAATGGGCTGCTGCTCCACGTCTAGAGACAGATCAGGGGCTACGGTTGGTTCTACAACAGGATGGGGGATATCCAGCGTAACAGGTTCCGGTTTGGATTCGGGTTTGACCTGCGGCGGTTCTTCGGACGTTAGCACAAGGTCTTCGACGGTCGGTTCTGGTTCGCTAAATGATAATTGCGGAACCTCGACGATATCGGGGGTCTCGGGCTCTACATCGACAATCGGTGACTGTCCGGTTAGGGGGCGAAAGCGCAATAAGTTTTTGCGCCAACTTGAACGGCTCTCAACGATCAACTCATCTGGTTTCTCAGCGCGGCTTGCCATGCGCGACTCCAAAGCGTGCATATCATCTTCGATACGCCCAATTTCCATACGCGTCAGAGCAAGACTATCGCGCACACGTTTCGCGGCGCGGTCGCTTATGCTCTCTGCTCGTGAATTGGAGTAGCGCACCATTTCTTCCATTTCGGCAAAACGTGTTTTAACCGCGCTATCCGCGAGAGTCGCAGATTTTGCGAGGGCCTCGACGGTCTGGCGTCCCGCTTCACTTGCATCATTCAAGCTCTCTGTGCTGACTTTAGCGGATAGGGACATTTCGCGCAGGCGTGACAAACGTTCCTCAATACTAGCTTCGAGATCTTGCTGTTCTTGTTGCAACTGCGCGAGTAGAGATTTCATATCCTCGGCGTGACGACTGTTTAGATCCCCTAGGGCTTCTGATTGCGCGCGAATGTCGTCGCCTAATTTGGCAATCTTGCTGTGGCTTTCGTCTAGTGTTTTGGACGCGGACATGGCGTTGTCACGCACGATTTCTGAGCTCGCATTAATCTTGGCGGCCGCGCCTTCTACGCTGACGCGGGCTTCTTGAATTTTTTGCTCGGCGACATGTGTTGAGCTCGACAGGCGTTCATTATGCTCGGTCAGCATATGTGACAGGGACGCCATGCGCTCATCAAAACTACCTGTAAGATCCTTAAGCGCCGTGCGCTGCTCGGTCAGTTGGTCTGAGATATTATGCGTTTGTTGCGTCGCCGTGACGTGGGAGTCTGTGAGCGCGCTAACGTGACCGCGCAGCACATTTTCCATGCCTGCGAGGCGATCAAGTGCTGCTGTAAGTTCACTATCCACGGAGATGATTTGACTGCGCACAGCAGAGGCTAATGATGTCGCGCGCGTCTGCGCTGCGTCATCCGGGCGCGTGATCAAATCCACGGCGTGAATAACGCCGCGCGTTTGCGCGGACAGTGCACTTAGGCGAGACATCACGGCGCAAAGCAACAATATGAGCGCAGCTGGCAGTAAGGCAATTACGCTATGCGTTAGCATTGGCCAAGATGATAAGGGCGCACTAGAGGCCGGCGCGACAAATGTGAAGTAATACACGGCGCCAACAATGCCGATCCAGATGAGGGCCATGATCGCGCCCAAAATCCAAATCCCGCGCGTATTAGAAGTGTCACTTTGGTGTGCTGGCAAAGCTTTTACCGAGGGCAATGACGCGGATTGGGTAATTGACGTGACTTTGTCTGTCACGGGTTTGGCGTCCGGTTCAATGGATGTGATCTTGGCAGATATGTCTGACACAGCGTCCCCTGATTGCTTATTTTGCGCCTCAAAGGTGTGAATAAGTCCTTACGGCGTCATTAAGTAAAAAATTGCCTTTGTCCTTTAGATTGTCTTTGCCTCGGGGGGAAGGGTGCATAGACATTCTCGCCGCTTGGGCCCGCATTTTGCGGAATTGGTAATGGGCTTAAACAGGGTTTGGGGACAATTATGTCAAATATTAGCGGCGCAGAGCGCGCCTATCTTTCTATGGGCAGCCATCAATCTGGCGGTAAACTTCCACTATTTGATCGCAATGGTCAGGAAATACCCGCGCGTATTATTCGCGGGTGTTTAGATAAAGGTTTGGTTGAGCGCTGGTTTGCTAACCCGATGAAGCCGGATTGGCTTGTGTGCCGCATTACTGATGAAGGCCGCAAAATGCTTGGCTAACCTTTTGGTTTGACTATTTAACGACCCGGTAAACGAGAAGCGGATACCGCTCGCCCATATCTATGGGCTCTAACCAATTTGGAACATCCCCATCTATAAGCTGCGGCAGCAGTCCATTGGGGGAGATCGCCTTAATTAGATTGGTTTCCGGAAAATCCTTGCAGGCGATAATATAGTCGGGGGATAGGGCCTCGACTTCTTGTTTTGCTGTTTCAGGACTGCCTGCAAACACTTCAAGCGCTGCAATATTTCCGGCTTCATTGCGGTGATAAGGAGCTGAGCTTACGCTATGGGCGGTCGAAACAAGAATGGGCGCGCCCAGATCAATTTGCGTCAATGCAAACCCTTTGGGGAGTTTATCCAGCTGTTTCAGCCATAAGGGAGATTGGCAGTTCGGAAGCACAACGGTGCTTCCATTTTCCGTCACGATTTGTGATTTCACTTCGTCCACTTGATCGCCTTGTGTCAGTCCCATTAAAATACCCGGCAGAACGATTGGCGAGAGAAGAAGTATCGCGCCAGCGCGGGCGAAGGCGCGCTTTACGTCACCTTCAAAGCGATCAGCCTTGTTAACGGCCCAGCACATCGTAAAGGCGGCGAGGGGCGCGGCAAAGGCACCGACAAATGTCATAAGGCGCAATTGTATGAGGCCCGCTAAGAATGTCACAGCAACCCCAATCCATAAAAGCCTTGATGTCGGATTACGGAAAAGCAGGTCGGTAACCCTGCGTGCATTGGGATTAAATTTTAAACCCAATAGCGCAAGAAGCGGGAGCACGATTAACGCGCTTGCCGTGACGATGTCGCTTGGCGCGAAGGTCAAAAATGGCTTGGCCTCAGCTACATTTTCTAGCCAAACAGATTGAAGCAGGGGGTCAAGCTCTGCGTAAGGGCCTTTGAGGCATTGCGGGAAGATCGCAATTGTCGCTGCTACGGCTAGCAATCCAGCAATGCTTATAGATGCAAGGCGAGTAATAAATGAACCTAGCCTTTTTGATAGATAACTACACGCAACCATGGCCATAGCGATTCCGCCGCCAAGGACGAGATAGACTGACGACAAAGCATCGCAAACCGGCGCGAACCACAGGCTTGGCGGCCGCGATACAATAAGACACAGAGCAATACCGCCAAATAATGCGATTCCGAAGCTACGCATCACTGCCGCGCTTTGTTCGTCTTTCAAGGCCCAGCTGATCCCTGCCGCGCCGCATAATGCGATAACGTAAGGCAAGCCTTCTATTCCGAGCCATAAACTTACGCCGCAAAGCGCCCCGGATAGCCATGCATATATCGGTTTTTCAGGAGCTTTGAGCAGCGATAAAGCCGCGCCCATAGCAAGTACAATCTGGAGTCCGTGATGATCA
>CALLBH010000029.1 GCA_938001945.1 uncultured Robiginitomaculum sp. | reverse complement strand
AGCAATATGGCAAATCAGAGCGTAACAAGTTCCGCGCTGTTGTATATTACATGCTCACAAAGCACTTCGGTCTAGAAGGCAATTATAAATAGCCTCGACGAAATCGAATTTTAAAGTCCGCCCTTTGGCGGGCTTTTTTATACCAGCCCAACAGTTAGCGCGAAGAGCGCTTGAGCAAAAAAATAAAGCGGCGTAATGAGCAGATAATTGCGCGGACCTTTGAGCACATTTTGATCCGCTAGAGGCGTAAATCTATGACGCGACACGAATATATCTGAGACAATGAAACAGCTTGCTGCTATCACAAATATACCATGACCACTCTTTAGCGTGGCCAGAATTGCAAACCCTCCCATTAGCGCAATGATCACAGAATATATGGCGGTCGGAATTTGCAAATTATTTGGAATATTCGGACACATCATTTTAAACGCGGTGAGCCCAATCACAGTGGATGGCACAATCATCAACAGCCACCACATCTCAAAACCCCATCGTGATAAGGCTGCGATATATAAAATATGCGCCGCTGCAAAAGACGCCATACCTGCAAGGAATAGCTTACTACGGCCGGGTTTTAACAAACACAGATCACCTAAGAGGCTCGCAATAAGTGCGGCCAAGATCAGCACCCCATAAATGCTATCAAATGCGCCGATCAGATAAGCGAGCGTCACAAACGCTAAAGAAGCCGTAGGCTTGAATATATATTGAACGCTGCGCTGCTCGCGCAATTCCCCCATCAACAGCGCAAATACGCAAAGGGAGTAGATAGCTAAGAGCGGCGCAATCATTTTCGCGGCGGCGGGCTTAGGCCGATATCGCCGCCCAAACTTTGTAAGATTTGACGAATATTCGACTCGCGATAGGTATCCGGAACGCCGCCCAATACGCCGCGGCGATCATCAGGCAAATGCGCCATAGCATCCCCATCTTGACCAAAGGCAAATTGCGCAAATATGCCTTGCCACATTGCCCGCTCTGATGCGGGCAAGCCGCGAAATGCCATGATGGCATGCAGCACGGCAGCCCACCCATTGGACACTTGCGCGCCCGGAGCGCTCCACCAATAATTAACAAGCATATTAATGTCAGAGAGCGCCCGAACGTGGTGAAACCACCCCGCCGGAATATAAATAGCATCGCCAGATTTAAGCTGCGCGCGTGTGGCGGTTTTCAGCGCCGTTTCAAATCCAGGATGCGCGTTAAAATCGGGCTGATCTAAATTTGTCGTGCTGACAGGCGTGCCGCCCGGCGCGGATTCGAGCGGACCGATGTAAAGATTGGGAAGTTGGTCAGGCGGAAATAATGTAAACTCACGCTCTCCGGCTACGACGCAGGCGATGTTCTCACTGAGATCAAAATGCGTCTGAACCACAGTTTTATTTCCGATCCAAGCGCGGGGCGGCGTGCCTTCAGGCACAAAGGGCATATTATGCACCGAGATAAAATTCGGCAGGTGGTCTTTGATTAGGATAGACTGAATATATGTCGCCGGCGCGTTATCGGTTTTTGTATTATCGAGTAAGGCGTCAAGCGCCGCCCCAACAGTTTCGGCGCGGTGCGTATAATTTTGTCCGGAAAAATCGGAGTTGTAGTTAAACTTACCTTGGAGCTCGGGCGCGCCGATAAGGGTATTTTGCAGCTGCCCATTATCAAATGACTTCAAATAATCAAACAATACTGTGTCGCCGTGCTGGGCTTTATTTACCGCAGGCCAGTCTTTGACTAAGCCGCGCAAAATGACAGGCTTCGCCTCTATGCGAATACTTTCAAATTGCTCTGGCGTAATTTCGCCGCGCTCGTCTATCGCCGCGAAATCCAAAACTAACCCAATTCTAGACGATACCCGCCCGGTTCCGTCACTAGCAAAGTCGCTGTGCCGGGTTGCGGCTCAATTTTTTGGCGAAGGCGATAAACATGCGTTTCTAATGTATGGGTTGTGACGCCGCTATTATAGCCCCAGACCTCATGAAGAAGCTCTTCACGCGCGACAGCTTTGCCGCCCGCGCGCAGAAGATATTTTAAAATATTCGTCTCTTTTTCCGTGAGGCGAATATCGCGTCCCTCGGACGGGATAAGTTTTTTGCTGGCCGGATGAAATTCATAGGGCCCGAGCTGAAATGTTGCATCTTCACTTTGTTCAAAGATGCGTAAATGGGCGCGCATCCGCGCCATAAGAACGGCAAAGCGAAACGGTTTTGTGACATAATCATTTGCGCCGCTATTGAGGCCCAAAATCTCATTGGCTTCGCCTTCATTTCCCGTCAGCATAACAATAGGCGCTGCGACTCCCGCTTTGCGCATAAGTTGGCAAGCTTCTGTTCCGAGCATATCCGGCAAATCCAGATCCAGAAGGATAAGATCAAACGCGCTCTCTTTTGCGGCCGTGATACCCTTGCCTGCCGTATCGACATCTGTGGTATCAAATTCATCATATAGACCAAATTGCTCGACAAGCTCTGCGCGCAGATCGTCATCATCATCAATAATTAAAAGTCGTTTCTTGACGCTCATAATAGCACCCTTCAATTTTAATTTTCCGAACCATAGTCTGCAAAGCTAAAAAAACAAGCCATATGACTTGGCGGCCCATCACAGTCGCGCTATCCAAATCCGATGATTATTCAAGTTAATACACATTTGCGTGAAATTCACTTTGACGGCCAAACACATCCTTGCCGGATTGGTCGAGATGGCGCGATTGCCGAGCAGCATGGCCAAGAGGGTGATTTTAAAACGCCGCTAGGCACATATATATTGCGCTATGGATTTTACCGCGCTGACCGTTTGCCCAAGCCGCCATGCGCGCTGCCCTTCTGGCCTATCCGCAATAATGATGGATGGTGCGATGATCCAAGTGACGTCGCCTATAATCAAACTGTTCGCCTGCCCTACCCTGCTAGCGCGGAATCATTGATACGCGACGATCCCGCTTATGATATTATCATTGTGCTGGGTCATAATGACAGCCCGCCGCAGGCTGGAAAGGGCAGCGCCATATTCCTGCATGTCACGCGAATTGATGATAAACAAACCGCCGGGTGCGTTGCGGTTAGTCCCGAAGTCATGGCCCAGCTTTTGCCCAAGCTTTCACCCGGCGACGCAATCAAAATTAACTAGGGGCGCGGGCCAAACAGCGCCGACCCCACGCGAACATAAGTCGCGCCAAGTTTCGCTGCCGTCTCATAATCTCCGCTCATCCCCATAGATAATTCAGCCAGGCCATGATCGCGCGCGAGCTGCCTCAACAGCATAAAATGTGCACTTGGCGCTTCATCGAGGGGCGGAATACACATAAGGCCCGCGACGGTTAGGCCAAAGCCTTCATCCATAGACTTCAGAAATACAGACAAATCACGCGGCAAGACGCCGGATTTTTGCTCTTCTTCACCCGTATTCACCTGCACAAATAATTTTGGCAGGTCATGACCTTGATCCCTATGTTTGGCCAAAGCCTTGGCAAGACTGGAGCGGTCTAGCGTATGTATAACGTCAAACAGAGCGCAGGCCTGCGCGGCCTTGTTGCTTTGGAGCGGACCGATCAAATGCAGCTCTAATTTGCCGTGATGGGCTGCAAATGTCTCGCCCCATCGCGTTTGTGCTTCTTGAACGCGGTTTTCACCAAAGACCGTGACGCCTGCCGCTAAAGCCTGTGAAATACGATCATCGGGCTGTTGTTTAGACACGGCGATAAGTTTTGTCGCAGACTTTCCTCCACTATCGTTTAGACGATCTTTAATGATGTCTAAGCGCTGTTCTATGGACATAATTTCATGTGTAATTGACATAGCTTGTTCATCTATCGTGCATGATGCAATCTGTATATACTGCACTATAATTTTAACAGATAACGAGTTCCCCCATGACTAAATTTGTGAAAACCTTCGCTGTATGTGCTGTGTCTGCGTGTAGTCTTTTAGGCGTCTCCGCTGCTGCGCAAACCGCGCCAGCAACGCCGGCTGCGCCCTCATACAGCCCTGAACAAGAACAGCGTTTCCAAACATTCCAGACGAATCTACAAAACAAGAACCTGTCCCAAGATTACAACGCCATCGTCGATTGCGCCGGATATCTCGCTTATACATTCGGCATCATGAGAGCTGCAAATGCGCCGGAGCAAAACCTGAAGAATGCAAAAAATGTCACAGACTCATTTATCATGTCTTCAATGCTCGTCGGAATGGTTCACGACCCTCAGAACGCCAAGCCGGAAGCCGTGCAAGCGCTGGTGAAATCAAAAGCTGAAACTTACAGCGCTGTTTATCCCGGAGAAGCTGTTTTTAAAGATGCATCGAGCATGGCAAAATTCCAAACATGTACGAGTTACGCCAAGGTCAATAACGCTATGATGGCATTAGCGCAGCAAGCTATGGCTCAACAACAGCAGCAAGCCCCACAATAAATTTGAGCGAATTTCGCAACATATCAAAACCATTTAAGCGCGCGGCAGGGTTATCCTTGCCGCGATTTTTTTTTATGACCGACCCCCGCATTTTAAATGCACAGGACATCGCAGCATCTTTGCCGAAAGGCAGCGCAATAATTTATCGACATTTCGGCGCTAAGGATCGCAAAAAAATTGCTGATGATCTGCGCCGCATTGCATTTTCCGGCGATCATTTATTTTTAATCGGCGCGGATCCACTACTCGCTATATCCTGCGGCGCGGATGGGGTTCACTTTCCACAAATCGATATTGCTGACGCCGTGACGTGGCGCGCGCGAGTTCCCAATTGGTTTTTATCCGCTGCAACACATGACATGGACTCTGTTATTGAGGCGAATGCAGCGCCTTTGGATGCCGTGACTTTATCTCCGATATTTAAGACGGACAGCCTCGGCTCTGGCACACCTCTGGGGATAAGCGGCTTTACAAAACTGGCGGGAATTTCTTCCCACTCTGTTATAGCTTTAGGCGGAATTAATACCGAAAATATGGGTCATCTAACAGGAACCGGCGCGGCAGCATTTGCCGGCGTTTCGATGTTTCAACCCTAAGACTTTAGAATTTAACCGCGCCCTCAACAAAGATTCCTGCGGCGTCTTGAGTCTCTTGCGTTACGACGCCTCCGGTAGAGACAGGCACATCACGATCCGTATATTGCACACCTGTTCCCAGCGTGTAGCGATCAAATTCATAGGACAGACCCAGTAAAGCGCTGCGTCCTGTTACGCCGGTTAAGTCATCCTCTGCCCAGCCTAGTCCAGTGGTGATTCCCCATTGCGCGGGTTTCCAAGTGATACCCACATCAGCGGCGCGGTAATCTCCATCGCCAGCCCATCCATTATTTGATGATAAATAAGACGTCCCAAATTGGAAATTTCCGTAATTTGCCGTCAGGCCTGCGCCCCAGCTTTGGAGATCATCAAATTCTGCGAGCTCTGAGGTATCTGTTGCCGTGGCATAATTAACGGTTGCTTCAAAACCGAGGCCGTTGTCAAAATTGCGAGATAGAGCAAGACCCAATTCTATGGCATCTTCGAGTTGCGGGGACAGAGGCGTATTCGGATTGTCACGGTCATTGCCGCGAACGCAATAATCTACGCCGCACACTTCGGTTGACGGGGCGTAACTCGCGCCGAATTGAACGCCAACGCCAATCATATCTCCGAGTAGACGCGGGCTTGTATAGGTCACTTTCTCAGAAAAACCTGAGGCGTCATTGAGTGTCTTGGTCATGTCTAAACCAAAATAATCAGTTTGCGAATTGCTCGCGCGGGCGAGCGGCATAAGTGAAGGAGCCTGAGAGCTAAACAGCGCCGCAGCGCCATCATCGCGCCCGGCCGTAAAATCACCATAAGGCGTGCGGACAAAAATATTCGCGGCTTCAAGCGCGAAGGATTGCTCTTTTTGGTCGTTTTCACCAAATGTATAAAGCTGGCTTGTATGCCCGCGCGCCGCGCGCGGCGTCCCCGCCAGCGTTACCGTTGCGCAGCCCGGAATACCTGGTTGACAGCCTTGCGTTCCAAACACCATCGTAGAGCCGCCATAACCGCGGCGATACCGATCTCGTTGCCCGCGCAGTTTTAGCTTTACGCCATATTCAATACCGCCCTGAGTGATAGCGGAAATTTCCGTGCGCACCATAGCATCGGCGGTGAGTTCACTATTCCATTCATCGCGCGATACGCCTGCAACGCCCATTTTTACATGACCGTCGGATTTCATTTCGACGTTACCAAACCCTAGGCGCTGCCAAAGACTGCGCTTTTGACGCATTTGAGGGCGTTGCTCCGATGGGTATTTATACCCTGAATTTGGGCCCGCATATTGCGGCCCTTGATACTGCCCGCCTTGAGGGGTGTTAGGTTGGGTTTGCGAAAGCTGATATGCACCAGAGGGGTATTGCGAAGGTTGATATTGACCGCCGCGATATTGACCACCTTGAGACGGCGTCGATGGCTTATCATAATTTTGCGTATAGTTCTGATTGGCCTGACCCGCAGGATAGCCGCCATAAGTTGTTGTCGATGACGGCGCAGGACGCGGCGCAGATTGAGCTGGCGTAGAGGGCGCAGCGTAATAACTGCCGCCCGAATATGAACCCGCAGATGAAGATGACCCTGTATAGGGTTGAAGCGTTTGCGAGGATGCCGGTGCAGGCGCAGGAGAGGAAGGTTGCCATCCCCCTTCAGAAACCGGGGCTTGAGACGGCGCATATCCCATATCGTTGCGAACTTGGGCCGGCATGGGCTTTGCTAATGGACCACCTTGCATAGACGCGCCGTCTGCAGGCTGCCCGCCTGCATAATAAGCCTTATAAGGGTCATCTTTGGCGCCTGAATTTTGCGCAAAACCGACAGTGGATACACCGCCAATAATTAAGGCCGTACCGATAAACCAAACTGCGCGCACAAGCCGCTCCCCTAAACCTTTTAAGAATAGTTAACGGTTTGGGCTGTTATGGATAATAAAAGGTTAACAAGAGCCTTAAGACTTTGTCTCAAGCCAATCTTGCATAGCGGCCTTAGCGGCCAATTTACCTAGGCCAATTTGCGTATCAATTCCCGCCTCTTGAAGCCGCGCCGCGCCTTGGTAATTCACGCGCTTATCCGGGTCGATGAGCGCAATGTAACAACGCGCAATTTTCGCTGCGATCAGAGCATCCGCGCAAGGCGGGGTTTGGCCGTGATGGGCGCAAGGCTCAAGCGTGACATAAACATCTGCGCCATTCGCGTGCGGGCCAGCCTGTATTAAGGCCTGCGTTTCAGCATGGGGGCGCCCGCCATCGGCAGTCGCGCCGCGGCCAATAATTTTTCCGTCTTTCACGACCACGCACCCGACATTGGGGTTGTCGCCTGTACGCCCGCGCTGCTTAAGCGACAGCTTGATCGCCGCCGCCATAAATTCAGACGGAGTCCGCATCTATACCGACGGCAGTGCTTTGGCGCGCTCTGCATTTAAATAACGCGCAGCGGTAACCTCTAATGTGCCATCTTTAATATCAATGAGCAGGGGGTTGCCTGTTGGTATTTCGATGCTTGGGATGTCCGCATCCGCAACGTTAAACAGGCTTTTGACCAATGCCCGAAGCGAATTTCCATGGGCCGCGATGATTAAATTTTCACCGGCTTTGATGCGCGGCGTAATCTCAGAGTCAAAATAGGGTAAAACGCGATCTAGCGTAATTTTTAAGCTCTCACCTGTTGGCAATTTATCTTCGGCAATGCCCTGATAACGCGGATCATGGATGGGATGATATTCCGACTCTGTTGTGATTTGCGGCGGCGGCGTATCAAAACTGCGGCGCCAGATATGAACCTGCTCGTCGCCATGCTTGTCGCGCGTTTCTTGCTTGTTCAGCCCTGTCAGGCCGCCGTAGTGACGCTCATTGAGTTGCCAGTTTTTAGTCACAGGCAAATACATGCGGTCAAGCGCCTCAAGCGTTAGCCACAATGTTTTAATCGCGCGCTTCTGAACACTGGCATAGGCCGCATCAAATTCAATATCTTCGGCGGCAAGCAGCTCTCCTGAGAGCTGCGCTTCGGCAACGCCTTTATCTGTGAGGTCAACATCGACCCAACCCGTAAATCGATTTTGGAGATTCCATTCACTTTGGCCATGGCGGATGAGAGCAAGTTTTGTCATGAGGCGTCCTTAATTCAAATCAAGTCGCTTATCTACGCGCGTTGAGCGCAGGGGTAAAGCAGGCTTTTAAAAAGGACTGCGACTTACCACGCCCCAATTTCGACGAGCTTGTTGCGCAATACAGGCGGCAAACTTTCAGCGCCTTCAATCGCGGTTAAATCCGGCGGCGCGTCTTCGGGTTTCATGTAGCGCCAGCCTTGGAAGGCGCGGCGCGGCTGAGGCTGGACAGGGATAAGCTGCGGGTCCATCAATATAGAACAGGCCTTTAGCCCGCGGTCATTACGCGTTTCTTCGAGCCCGATGATTTTATTACGGCATTGGATCACGCCTTTGATCACCCAGTAAATTGAACCGCCATCCAGCAGCGCTTCTTTTTGTTTGGGAAACATACGCGTCACATGTTCATGACACGGCAAAAGACCGCGGGCCTTGCGGCGCGCGACCATTGTATTTTGCCACTCTTGAAGACTATCTATGCCGGTTGAGCCGACAGAGAGTTTTTGCAAATGCATGACCATATATCTCTATACGGCCCGCATTTAGATTCGGATAGGGCCGGCCTAGAAATTCCGCACAAAAGGCTTCACTTCGGCGATATAATTATCTGCCTCTGGATCCACCTTAAATGTCACCATATCTTCACCCTCCGGAGCCTTATACGCTTTGACCTTGCGCAGCACGCGGCCCGCAACAGATTTAGCATATTTTTCCGGCATTGAGGCGCTCGCCCAGCGTGATTTCACGCCAAATCTTTGCTTGAGCACCGCATTCGTAAACATCACAGAGTTTTTAAAGGCGCTTTCGCGTGTTGAATATTCTGTCGTTACAGACACACAAAAAGATTGGTTATCAACGCGGTGCGGCGAGTTGAGGCGCCAGCTAATCATCTCGCCTTCGGCCAAATCAAATGCACGCGCAGAGGCGTCCATATCTTTAGAATATGGAATATCGTCTTCGCGGTCCTGCGTGATGATATTTTGATAAGCATCGTCGGACATAAATTCTTC
>CALLBH010000028.1 GCA_938001945.1 uncultured Robiginitomaculum sp. | reverse complement strand
TTTTGCGCCCAAACTGGCGAGTTCTAACATCTCTTCAAATGAGATTTTCTCAAGCCGCGCCGCATCGGACACAATGCGCGGATCAGTCGTATAGATGCCGTCAACATCGGTATAAATATCACAGCGATCAGCCTTTAGCGCGACAGCCAAAGCCACAGCAGAGGTATCAGACCCCCCGCGTCCCAGAGTCGAAATACGGTCATCCTCGGTCAAGCCTTGGAACCCCGCGCACACCCCGATCACGCCGTCTTTCAGCGAGGCGTCCATATTCGGTGATTGAATGCCGCTAATGCGAGCTTTGGAATAAGCAAAATCAGTGCGCAGCGGAATTTGCCAGCCCAGCCAGCTACGTGCTTTCAGGCCGCGGCGGCGTAGCGCAATCGAGAGCAGGCCCGACGTGACCTGCTCGCCCGAGGCAACAACAACGTCATGCTCGTCTTCGATATCATCGCCGTCCAGACTATCCCCCGCCAGCGCGTCAACAAAGGCAACGAGGCGGTTCGTCTCTCCGCTCATCGCGGAGACCACGACGGCAACTTCGTTACCCGAGCGCGCCTCAGCCTCGACCAATTTCGCCACATGACGAATACGGTCCAAATCGGCCACAGACGTGCCGCCAAATTTCATGACAATGCGAGCCACGTTAAATCCTTGCTTTAAACAGCGGCGCTTTTACGCGCAGCACAGATTTTTTCAATGGCCAAAGCTCTAAAAGTCTTGACCCGCCCGCGCGCAGCTTTCAGGGAAAGATATGCCTATCACAATCTCCGCCCGGCAAAATGTGTTCCTCCGAACCTGTCTCATCGCAGCCATTTATTTCGCGATAAGCGAATTTGGCGGCATATGGGGATGGCGCGCGCTTTACCCGATCCGGTTATTTGTCACATTTTTACATGAATTCGGCCATGGCTTCGGGACAATTATTTCCGGCGGCAGCATCGAATATATTCAAATCGACCCCAATGCCGGCGGGCTAACTTTGTCGCTCGGCGGCGTGCGCCCGATCACAATTATGGGCGGATATATCGGCAGCGCACTCTTCGGAAATATCCTGTTCTATATCGGCGCGGCGCGGCCCAAATGGGTTAAACCGACGCTCGTCGTGGTGATTGCCATCATGCTGGTGACAGGATTTATCTGGACCAATTCCATATTTACAACCTTAGTCATGGTCGTGTTTTCGGCTCTGCTGTTTCTCATCGGATTTAAAACAAAATTTGGGCGTGACGCGTTAATGTTGATCGGGCTCGCAAGTATTATCTACATTCTACAAGACACACATATCGGCCCAAGCTCTGACCTGCGCGCTATGGAAACCGAGATGCGCTTCATCCCCGCAAAATTATGGATGTATATCTGGCTCGCCATCGCGCTCGGACTGCTCGCGTTTAATTTGCGGATGCTGTTTCGGCGAGAGAAGAAGACTATTGAAAGAATAAAGAAACCTTTGAATTAAAAGGAAAATACTAGTATATTGCATTCATGACTTACTGGAAAGTAATTGTATTTTTTTCAATACTTTTCACGCTGACGGCGTGTAGTGAATATAGCAGTAAAGCTTCACAAAATGACACCCCAATTGAAATAATTATGGTTCCATATGAAGCCAGATACGATTTCGAACTTCCTTCTGAAATTTTGGAGATTATTAAATCCCTTAACCGCAATCAGACTCATGAAAAAGAAAAGCGATTTGGATATACACCATTTGATAAAATACAAATGTTTAATGTGGCTGGATATGTGAAATACGAAGATGGTTGGATAGTAGCCTCAGGGAGAGGCGAGTGGGGCGGTGTCGTCTTCTGGATATCCAAACAAGGTACATATGAAATCATTCGCGACGATGATCTCGCGTATCCAATAGACATATTTATTGACCACGACAAAGTATTCATTGCTCAAGGCATGAACCATCTTGGGTTTGCGGATGGCCATGTGTTGGAAATCGCGAGAAGCGAAGCAAATTTCAAATCTCAAACCTATGCACTCAATTTTTACCCTAAATCCTTTGAACGCTTAGGCAACAAATGGATTGTAAACCTACATTCGCCTGCGGGAGGATATTACGCTGTATCGGATTTGCAGGATGGGATGCTCAATTTACGCACTAAGGATTCCGATTAAGTGCTTGCGTACAAAATAAGATTTATTGGGTAACTCCTTTCATTGTCCTCACTGCGCCCAAGCGCCCTATTGATTAGGCGGCGCGCAAACCTTACGTGCATGGGTGAATAAGGAGCATTCCCATGGCCCATGCAACCATAGCCCCAGAGCATTTAACATCCGTCAGCGTTGACCCGCGCGAGATGGAGAGTTTTTCGCGTATGGCGGAGAGCTGGTGGGACCCGACGGGGCCGTTTAAACCGCTGCATGTTATGAATGGCGCGCGGCTGGGATTTATCCGTGATACGCTCTGCGCGCATTTTCATCGTGACCCGGATAGCGATCTACCGCTCAAAGGCTTGCGGATTTTAGATATTGGCTGCGGCGGGGGACTGCTCGCGGAACCTGTCTCGCGTCTTGGCGCGGCAGTGGTCGGCGTGGACGCGCTGGAGCGTAATGTTAAAACCG
>CALLBH010000027.1 GCA_938001945.1 uncultured Robiginitomaculum sp. | reverse complement strand
CTACTCCGGTAAGTTCTCACCAAAGAATCGCACAGCATTGCCGCCCATGACTTTAGCGATGACGCGCCGCTCCATGCCTTTATCCATCAAGGCCTGCGTTATCGCTGCAAGCTCGGATGTGTCCAGCGTCGTCGTGACCGTTCCGTCAAAATCAGAACCCAGCGCGACATGGTCTTCTCCGAGCAGGTCAACGGCATAGATAATGGCGTCGGCAATTCCGTTCGGATTTATGTCGCAAATCACGCCGCTAAAATATCCGATGCCAATCAGTCCGCCGCGAGACGCAATCTCGACCAACACATCATCAGGTAGATTGCGGTTCGCGGTTTTCGGGCAGGCACTTAATATGCCGCCATGAGAAAGTATCATTGGCGCAGTAGTGACGGTCATCGCGTCGCGCACACTTTGTTCGGAGGAATGGGCGATGTCGATGATGATGCCCATATCTTCCATGTGTTTCACCGCTTCAAATCCAAACTCTGTTAGGCCTGCTTTGGTGATGCCATGCATGGACCCGCCAAGTTCATTGTCGAAGAAATGTTGCAAGCCCATGACGCGGTAGCCGTGATCGTAAAGGCGTTTGATGTTTTTAATATCGCCTTCCAGCGGATGTGAACCTTCGGTCAAAAGGATCGTGACAAGCTTGTCGCTATTAATCGCGGCTTCAAATGACAGGCGGTCACGGGCAATCAAAACATGGCCTTGCTTCTCAAGTTTCGTCAGGCGTTCAGCCTGAAACGCCGCGCGTTCATAAACACTGTCCCATGTGCGCGGCGGCCAAAATTGCGCCTTGGCGAGCAGGGCAATATCATCTGGCCCTGTGCCATCATTTTGATCAAAATTTAAACCGCGCGGACTTTTGGTGACCACAGAGAAAAGTTGCAGTTTCACATTGCCTTCGGCGAGGCGCGGGAAGTCGACATGGCCATAATCGTGGCGTTTGCGCGGATCGCGCGCCCAGAGCAGCGTATCGGTGTGGAGATCAGCGACGGTCAATGTGTTGTGGAAGTTCTGCGCGTCTTCGCTAATTTTATACGGGTCATGCTGAATGACTGCATTCATTTCGGCGTCCGTTTGCGGGCCGAGGATTAGCTTTAGATAAAGAACGCCCATCAGCGCCAAGACGGCGATGATTATTGCGAGCCATTTTATAAATTTCATCATTTCGCTGTTATCCCCTTATATCATCCACATCTTTCGCGCGGCATATGATTGCGCTTATGGCATGAGATGACCTATCAGTCAGCCCAATTAAGATTATCATTTAAGGATGAGATTATGCTTTCTGATGAGCAGCGCGCCGACCAATTGGGACAGGCGACACAAGAAAAACTTCGCCAATATGTGGCCCGTATTGAGCGCCTTGAGGCTGAGAAGGCTGAGCTGGCCGCCGATATTCGCGAAGTCTATGCCGAGATTAAAACCTTTGGTCTCGACGCCAAAATTATCCGCAAGGTGGTGTCGCTTCGCAAGAAGGACGCGAATGAACGCGCCGAAGAAGAAGCACTGCTGGATATGTATCTCGAGGTCGTTGGCGAAGCCTAAACACTGCTCTATAGTCCATCTATGGACGAGACCGACCCAGAGCTAGAAAAGCAGCGCGAGAAAGACAAGCGCGCCAAGGCCCGCAAAGCCCGCGCGGCCAAACGCAAGCTTGAGCGCCTGTCCAAAGACCTTAGTGAGGCCGATAATCTGACCGAGTGGGAAGAGGAGTTTGCGGGCAGCCTTTCTGAGCGGCTGGAGAAATATAATAGCGGATTTTACGACCCCGAAAAAGGCGGGCGAAATGAAGCGCTGTCATACGGCCAGAAAAAAATCGTGTCGCAGCTTCGCAAGAAAGACAAAGACAATAAATCTGGCAAGGGCCTTCGCCGCACGGGGTTCAAGTCCAAATCACCCAAATTTAAGCCGCGCGTCCGGCAGCTCGATGATGATTTTGATGATGAGGTGCAAACGCCGCCAAGGGCAAAACCGATCAGCGCGAAAGCTATGTCGAAATCAGCCTCACCGCCGCCGCCGCGTCCTCCGGTCGGGAAGCCATTTTTGCGGATTGTTAAATCTGATAAAACGGATTGAATTGCCCCAATCAAATCTTATGATAACTTAACTTGGCCCGCGCGCCCATGCGCGCTAAGAGGCCTGATAATTTAAAAGCTAAGCGAGTCGAGATGTCCGTTAAATATACCACTGCCTTAATCGTAGCCGCCGCCGTAATTTTACCGGGCTGCGCGTCTATTGCGCGCGCGACGGGCGCAACGAAATCTGCGCCGAATGAATTTAACATCCTGACAAAACCGCCTTTAGTGGTTCCGCCAGAATACAACCTTCGCCCGCCAAAGGCCGGTGAATTTAATGCTGCAGAGGCTTATAGCTCTAAAGTTGCGCGCGAAACGCTATTGGGTGAAATTGATGAAGCCAAGCCAAGCCAAGGCGAAATTCTACTGATGACACAAGCCGGCGCTGGCCGTGCGGATCCGTCTATTCGGGTTGAAATTGATGGATCAAACCAAGTTGAGAAAAAACCAAGCGGATTTTCACAGCGTGTCATGAGCTGGCGCGAAGGCAAGGCCGTAGACACGACTGGCGCGCCGCTGGATCCAGAAAATGAAGCGCGTCGCCTTAAAGCGATCATCTCGGCCACAGGCGGAGGAGATGTGACAATCCAAAAGCAGCCTTCCGGCGCGAAAATTCCGGGTCTTTAATACCGGCCTTTTGAGGGCCGCATGAGCCAAGCCATCATTCACCGCCTTCCGGCGCAAACGGTCAATCGCATCGCCGCGGGTGAGGTGATTGAACGGCCCGCAAGTGCGGTCAAAGAGCTTGTCGAAAATGCGCTCGATGCGGGCGCAACATCAATCGAAATTCGTATTGAAGGCGGCGGGCGCGAAGCCATAATCGTCACCGATAATGGTAAGGGCATGAGCGAGGCCGACCTTGTTCTGGCCGTTGAGCGCCATGCCACATCGAAACTCCGCCCGTCCGAAGACGGCGAGTGGGATTTGCTTAACATTGCAACGATGGGATTTCGCGGCGAAGCCTTGCCGTCTATTGGCTCCGTCGCGCGCCTGTCTATAACTACCCAAACCATCGATAGCCCGAATGCGTGGGAATTATCGGTAGAGGGCGGCGCATTGAGCGGGCCTAAACCAGCCCCGCGGCTTGGCGTATCGGGAACGCGCGTGGCGGTGCGTGACCTGTTTTACGCGACGCCTGCGCGGCTTAAATTTCTCAAAACCGAACGCTCCGAGACAATGGCGATTACGGACATCATCAAGCGATTGGCGATGGCGCGTCCTGATGTGGCTTTTCATTTGCAGCATGGCGAACGCGCCAATTTCAGAGCCTCCGCCGAAGCTTTATCCGATGAGGGTCGCCTTGCGCGACTATCGGGCGTACTTGGCAAAGACTTTAGTGCCAATGCGCTTGCGATTGACGCAGAGCGCGAGGGCATTCGATTGTCGGGTTTTGCCGGTCTGCCGACATATTCGCGCGGTGCGTCGACACATCAATATTTATTCGTCAATGATCGCCCTGTGCGCGACCGCCTCTTACACGGCGCGCTGCGCGGCGCCTATCAGGACTTTCTGGCGCGGCAACGTCATCCCGTAGCCGCGCTTTATTTGGAGCTGCCGCCAGAGCTCGTCGACGTCAATGTTCATCCCGCCAAAAGTGAAGTGCGCTTTCGCGACCCATCGCTTGTGCGCGGTTTGATTGTAGGAG
>CALLBH010000026.1 GCA_938001945.1 uncultured Robiginitomaculum sp. | reverse complement strand
CGCGACATGATAAAAGCGCGAATGATCCGAGAGTTCGGGCCGCCCGTATCAACCTAGAAAACTGGGATTATGCCTAGTATTTGGCGAAAACTTGCCTATATCACCCATTGAAACGGCCAATTGTGGTCACGCTATACAAGGATTTATTTTGGCGAAAGAAGAACTATTAGAATTTGAGGGCGAAGTTGTTGAACTCCTTCCGAACGCAACATTTCGCGTGAAATTGGTCAATGATCACGAGATCATTGCTCATACGGCGGGGCGTATGCGTAAAAACCGTATTCGCGTTTTGGCCGGTGACAAAGTCACTGTTGAAATGACGCCATATGATCTGTCCAAGGGCCGGATTACTTACCGCTTTAAATAAGCAGAAAGCGCGCGGCTATGGCGTTTAAACTCGTTCTGGCCAGCGCCTCGCCGCGGCGAAAATCACTCCTCGCGCAAATCGGCATCATGCCGAGCGCGATTACTCCCGCAGATATAGACGAAACCCCGCGCAGCGATGAGCTGCCGCGGCCTCATGCTATGCGCCTCGCCGAAGAAAAAGCGCGTGCGGTGCACAAGGCCGAGCAATATACGCTTTCGGCGGATACAGTTGTTGGCGTGGGCCGCCGCATCCTTCCTAAAACCGAAGATGAGAAAAGCGCGCGCGAGTGTTTGTCTCTGATGGCCGGGCGAAGTCACCATGTTTACACAGGCGTCTGCCTGCTTGGCCCCGACGGGAAGCGCAGCATCAAGGTTTCTGATACGCGGGTAAAGGTCAAACGCCTGACCGCGCAAGAGATCGACCGCTATATCGCAAGCGGGGAATGGGACGGCAAAGCCGGCGGTTATGCTATTCAGGGCCTGTTTGAGTCTCACATCATTTCAATTCAGGGCAGCTATTCCGGCGTGGTCGGACTGCCGCTTTACACCGTGCAAAATATGCTGACCGGAATGGGATATACATCATGATTATTCAGCGCGAAAAACGCATCGGCGAAACGCGCTATGCCTTAGTGCAGGGTAAATTAGGCGCGGTGGAATATCACCTTGAGCGCGACAGCGCCGCAGGTCGTCCGCGCGCGGGTGATATTTTCGATGCGCGCGTCACATCGATGGACAAAGCCATATCGGCGGCCTTTCTGGATTTAGGCAATGGCCCTAATGGGTTCTTAAATTTTACGCTCGCTGAAAACGCGCCGCGCCTGCGTGAAGGTCTGATGATCCGCGTACAAATTCTACGCGAAGCCGAAGCGGAGAAGGGGCCCGTCGTTAAATTTCTTTCCGTATCAGAGGCCGATAAATCCGCGCGCGTTTCAGGCGATACCCTCGAAGATATTCTAACGGCGCGTTATCCCAATGCAAAAGTTACCGACACGCATATCGAAGGATTTGATATGTGCCGCGAGCGGGAATTCGCGATGGGCGAGGGCGGCGTACTCACGATAGAGCCGACGCGCGCGGTAACTGCGATTGACGTGGATACACATATTAGCGGCAAGAAACGCGACGTCGCGATGGCGGCGGCAAAGACTGCGGCGCGGTTTGTGCGTTTGTTTGGGATTGGCGGGTTAGTCCTAGTTGATTTTCCAAGCCTTCGTAAAAAAAATGAACGGCAGCAGTGCTGGACGGCATTATCAAATGCGCTGGATAATGATCCGGCGGTGACCAAAATTGCGCCCATGTCGCGTTTCGGGACCGTCGAATTTACCCGCCAGAAATCCGGGCAAAGCCTAACGCAAATGCAGCTTGATCGGCATGGATTGCCGACGGCGGAAACCAAGGCGCTGGACGGTTTAAATCGCCTCATCGCAGAGGGCCGCGCCAATGCAGGCGCGCAGCTCACGCTTTACATGCCCCCAGCCGCCCGCGACTGGTTGGCGTCGTCAAAGCTGGATTTGACGGCTCAAGTTTCGGAAAAAATTGGCGCCCGGTTTAAGATTGAAACAGGCCCCATAATCGACGTTGCATCGGATAGATAATGACTCACAAAACTGACAACTGCCCGATGTGCAAAAACCCGCCTCACGAAGCTTTCATGCCATTTTGCTCAAAGCGCTGCGCGGATATTGATCTGCATCGCTGGATGAGCGGAAGCTACGCGATTAAGGGTGTGGATGGTGAAGCCGTTATTCCTGCAAATGACACAGGCGAAGATACGGATTTTTAGTCCGTTAATTCGTCGAAAACGGTTTTATTATCAATAAAATACAAATCGACATTCATCTTATCTTGATGGGCATCGAGTTTTTTCGTGTCCGTATAGCTAAAGGTTGAAACCTCTATTCCAAGAGCGTGATAGGCGTCGACAAGTTTACGTGTGACCATGCCCACAGGGACGCAAACCGAGCCTTTCGTTTTGACAAGCATATCGCGCATAGTCCCGGTTACGGGGCCGTCAACAAACCACCCGCTGCGTTCGCCGTGGACGTAATTTCGACCGCTATTTGGAACTGCGCCATTTTTGGCTTTGAAGACTTTGTGCACCGAGCGCACAAGCGGGCCAGGGGATTTGCACCAATGGGACAAGCAAAGCGGAATATTTGGTTCAATTTCATGCATGGCATAAAGCGCTTCGGGAACCCATGACACATAAGCAACGCGATCATGCAGGCGGTAGAGCCGAACAAGGCTTGCGATTTCAACCTCAAACCCTGCATCTTTGATATCAACGAGAAAGCGCGCCGTTTTATTACCGCTTCCGGCGATAGTTTTAAGGAGGTCTTCGAATGTTGCAAAGTGCGGAAACTCACCGCCCAGCTCTTGAAATTGTTCTGCCGTGTAATCTGCGAGGTGGCGTTTCTTGCCGCGTCCATCTTTGGCGGATTCGTCATGATATATCATGGGCGTCCCGCAGGCAGCAACGCGGATATCAAACTCCAAATGCTTAACCCCGAACGCTAATGCGGCGCGCAGCCCTTCAAGGGAGTTTTCACGCGGAGCGAAACCGCGAAAACGGTGGGAAATGAGGTGGTCTATATTTGACATAATATTAAAAAGCCCCCGCAATGCGGGGGCCTAAATCCTATTCCATATCCTTAGGGACAGGGAAGCCGCGTTTGCGCATCAGCGGCGCGATTGAAACATCACGTCCGCGGAAGGCACGGAAGCCGTCGGCGGGGTCAACTGTATCGCCGACGCTCATAATGTTCTCATAGAGACTCTTGGCTACGGCTTCGTCATAAAAGCTGCCCGCTTCTTCAAAGGCTTCAGCGGAGTCAGCCGTCAGCGTGTCAGACCATAGATAGCTGTAATAACCCGCGCTGTACCCACCGGCAAAGATATGCCCGAAATGCGGCGTGCGGTGACGCATAACAATGGCGCTCGGCATGCCGAGGCTTTCAAGTGTTTCACGCTCAAATTTATCGGGGTCAATTTCACCTTCTGTCATATGGAGTTTCATATCGACCAATGCGCTGGCGAGATATTCAACTGTCGAGAAGCCTTGGTTAAAGGTCGCGGCATTGTCCATTTTATCGAGCAGGTCTTGCGGAATAGGCTCACCAGTTTCGTAATGAACGGCGTAAGTGTTCAGTACTTCCGGAGTGGTTAGCCAATGCTCATTGAGCTGGCTTGGGAACTCAACATAATCACGCGCCACGGCTGTGCCGGACTGGCTAGGATATGTGACGTTAGAGTTTAGGCCATGGAGGGCGTGACCAAATTCATGGAACATCGTATTGGCATCATCCCATGAAATTAGGGTTGGCTCACCTTCGGCGCCTTTGACGAAATTTGAATTATTCGTGACGATGACTTTCACGTCTTTGCCGTCCATGCGGTGCTGCGTGCGCAGCGCATTCATCCACGCGCCGGAGCGTTTGCCTTTGCGGGCATAGGGATCGAAATACCATAGACCTTGAAGGTTGCCATCTTTCATGACTTTCCAGACGCGAACATCTTCGTGATAAACGGGAACGTCGCTGACCTGTTCAAATTCAAAGCCGTAGAGACGACCGGCCGCGTAGAACATACCTTCGCGCAATTTTTCCATTTGCATGTAAGGTTTGACCAAATTGAAATCGAGGTCATATTTATCCTTACGCACTTTTTCGGCGTAGTAACGATAATCCCATGGCGCGATTTCAAAATCTGCGCCTTCGGCATTTGCAACTTTTTGCATATCAGCGATTTCTTCGTTGGCGCGGGCAACAGCGGCGGGCCAAACGGCTTCCATCAGATCAATCGCATTTTGCGGGTTTTTCGCCATGCGCGTTTCAAGTGCCCAGTGGGCGTGGCTCTCATAGCCGAGCAATTTAGCGCGCTCTTGACGAAGCGTCAGGATCTCGCTGATGATTTTATTATTGTCATTGGCGTCGCCATTGTCGCCGCGATTATAATATTTATTCCACACTTCCTCGCGCAGTTTACGGTTCGCGCTATAGGTGAGGAAAGGGGACATGGATGAGCGCGTATTGGTGACAACCCATTCGCCGTCTCCGCCTTGCTCAGCCATTGAAGAGATGAGCCAGTCGGGTAAACCCGCAAGGTCTTTTTCATTGGTTATGACGGTCGTATATTTTTCTTCGTCTTTTTGAACGTTTTGACCAAAAGATGTTGTCAGCGTTGAAAGGCGAGAATTTACGTCCGTAAGCCGCGCTTTATCGGCCTCATTCAGGTTCGCGCCTTGGCGAACAAAACTGCGATAGCTATCCGTGACGAGACGTTGTTGAATCGGATTTAGACCTTCCTTGTCCATATTTTCATAGACAGTTTTAATACGCGCAAAGAGCTTTTCATTTTGCGTAATGCCGTCTGAAAAAGCAGAATATTTCGGGGACATGCGCGATTGAATACCGCGAATTTCGTCATTGGCCAGATTGCTACCGTGAACACCGAAAATGCGTGACGCGCGGCTAAGCGGCTCGCCTGCACGCTCCATTGCTAGAATTGTATTATCAAATGTTGCAGGCTCGGGATTGTTTGCTATGGCGTCATAATCGGCCTGCGCAAGCTCGAGGCCCGTTGTAAGGTCAGCTTCAAATGTTGAAACGTCCACATCATTCCACGGCGGCACGCCATCATATGGTCCGCTCCAT
>CALLBH010000025.1 GCA_938001945.1 uncultured Robiginitomaculum sp. | reverse complement strand
TTATCCGCATTGCGTCGAGATCGAGAAAAAATAGTGCATGACCGCTATGCCGCCCCGATTGCGGGGCGACATGGCCACATCAATAAACTACAAGGCTTCAATTATTCTAATTGGAGCCTTTTTCATGTCCCTTCCCGCAACCTTCCTGCAACTTATGTCCACCGTATCCAAAGACGGGGAACTTAAACTCGACATTCACGAACAGGACATGCCCACGCCCAAGCCCGACCAAATTGTCGTGCGCATCGAAGCCACACCGATTAACCCGTCCGATCACGGCGTGATGTTTGGCTATGCCAGCATGGACGCGGCCAAAGGTTCAGGCAGTGGCCGCGACGCCGTCCTCACCGCGCCGGTCTCTGATATGGGCATGCACATGATGCGCGGCCGTATCGACCAAGTCCTCCCGATTGGCAATGAAGGGGCGGGCACTGTCGTTGCCGCCGGCTCTGATGATTACCCGCAATCACTTATGGGCAAAACCGTCGCCGTTATGGGCGGCGGCATGTATGGCCAATATCGCGCTGTGCCCGCCATGATGGCGCTCCCGCTTCAGGACGGTCACACCGCAAGAGATGGCGCGTCCAGCTTCGTTAATCCGCTCACTGCGCTGTGCTTCCTTGAGACCATGCGCCTTGAGGGCCACACCGCCATTGTCCACACAGCCGCCGCGTCAAATCTGGGCCAAATGCTGAACCGTATTTGCCAAGCCGACGGCGTAGACCTCGTCAATATTGTGCGCCGCGAAGAACAGGTAAAACTGCTCAAAGATATGGGCGCAAAATATGTCGTCAATAGTAGCGATGATAGCTTCATGGCCGACCTTACCGACGCCATTCACGAGACAGGCGCAACGCTCGCTTTTGACGCGACAGGCGGCGGCGATTTGGGTTCATCCATCCTAACGGCCATGGAAGCAGCCGCCGCGCGCACGCCCGGCGCCTATAGTATTTATGGCTCCATCCATCACAAACAAGTCTATCTCTATGGCAGCCTCGATTTCTCGCCGACGACATTATCTCGAGGCTATGGCATGGCCTGGGGCGTCGGCGGTTGGCTGCTCCCGAACTTCCTCGCCAAAGCGGGCATGGATGTCGGTATCCGTTTACGCCAACGCGTCGCCGCCGAGCTTAAGACAACATTTGCCAGCCATTACACGGATGAGATTTCATTATCCGAAGCGCTGGATCCGAAGGTCGTGGCCAAATATAATTCCAAGTCCACAGGTCAGAAGTTCCTGATTAATCCGCAGAAGGATATTTAATAGGGCACTACGCGAGCCCTAATTCAATACCGTCATCCTCGTGCTCGACACGAGGATCCATCGCGCGGTAACGGGCGGCGTATGAAACCGTGTGTCGCGAGTGCAGCCTATTCGACTAAGGTTGGTTTGAATTCGATGAATAGATCCTCTGGTCAAGCCAGAGGATGACGGGCGCAAGGCGCATTTCGCGCATCGCCCTAACGCTCAACAATACGGATAAGCCCCTCTTGCGCCGTGGACGCAATTAGCTCGCCTGCCTGCGTATAAAAACTGCCGCGTCCGAAATCGCGCGCGCGGGCGGAACGGGGGCTGTCGATGTGATAGTAAATCCATTGATCGACGCGAATTTCGCTATGAAACCACATGGCGTGATCAAGGCTTGCGCCAATTAAGCGATGCGTTTCGCGGTTCATATTATGCGGCAACATCCCAACAGACATAAGCGATTTATCCGAGATAAAAGCCAGAAGCGTGCGATGCGTGATTGGGTCGTCCCCAATAGCCTCATTGAATTTAAACCAGAAGCCATAGCGCGGATCATGCTCGCCCGGGACGAGCGATTTAACCAGATCTGGCGTGCGCAAATCAATGATCGACGGATCAAATAGCAAGCTTGAAGACCGAAGCCGCTTCAGCGTTAATTCAGGATAGGTTTTAGAGAGCTGCTCGACATGCTCTACATCCGGAAGAACGTCACTTGGCGCAGGAATATCGGCGGGCAAATCAATTTGATGACTGACGCCTTCTTCTAAAATTTGAAACGAAATTGAGCCGTTAAATATCGCTTTGCCGCGCTGCTTGGCGACGACGCGGCGCGTCGCGAAACTGCGGCCATCGCGGATGGGGTCAACTTCGTAGATGATCGGGCGGCTGACATCCCCGGGGCGCAGAAAATAGCCATGCAGCGAATGCGGCTTACGTTCTGGGTCAACGGTTCGAACGGCGGCATTAAGCGCCTGCCCTAAAACTTGCCCGCCAAAGACACGCGGCAATCCCATCTCCAGCGGCTCCCCGCGAAACAGTAAATCGTCGAGCTCTTCGACATGCATTTTTGAGAGAAATTCAGTGAGGGTAAACATGAGAATGATATTGATGTTTGAGGCGCGGATTGCAAGATATGGTTTTAACAGAGCGGTATTTTGAATAACTGATCAACAGCTTTGACACCGCAGGAAACCCTCATCTTGACTTGATGAGGTTTAAAGTGACCTTGAAGTGGAAAAATATATTTAGAGACACCTCAAACCCAACTGCGCGCGACTCCGGCTTTTTCTAACTCCCGCGCCAGAGTCCCCGTCAGCATGTGACACAACATGCGGATGTCATTGACGACAGACCACCAAAAGGGATGGTCAGCGGCGGCGGGTTTGTTGCCTTCGATGAACAAATGCACGCAAAGCGCAAAGATGAATATGGCAGGCAGAAGCGCGAGCAAATATATCCACGCTTGGAAATATAAAATGGCGAGCAAAGCCAGCCCGCCAAGGCTGGTTTGAATATAGTGGCAGATGCGGGTGAGCGGCCGGCTATGTTCGCGCAAATAGTCCAGCCAATATGCGCTAAACCCCGAAAGACTTTTCATATGATGTGGCAGTTAAGCCTGTGAGGCAATGACGAGGCGTTCGAGTAGCGGGTCGGTAATTTTGCCTGTTTCGGGCAGACCATTATTGCGCTCAAAATCTTTGATTGCTTCGCGCGTTTTCGGTCCCGGCGCGCCATCGACGCCGCCAATATCATAGCCAATATTTGTCAGCAAAGTTTGGGCTTGGATCACGCGCTGTTTATTAACGCTGACTTTTTTCTCCCAGGGAACATTCGGGAAAATACCATTTGCGGCCAGATCAATATCAGCAGGTTTATATTGCGCGATGCGGCTTTGGCTGCGCTGCAGCATATCTGCGGGAAGCTCGGCGGCGATTTGCGTCGCGCGCGCGGCGCTTTCTTGGTCGCCTGCGGCGCCAGCAATAGAATACCAATAATGGGCCTCAGCGGGATCAGATGGCGTGCCATTACCCTGATCATAGAGAACGGCGACATTAAATTGCGCGTCAGTCATGCCAAATTCGCCCGCTTTGCGGAACCACGTCACGGCGCGGCCCATCGCGGCTTGCGCTTCGCCCGCTTGACCATTGGCCGAAGCTGTTTCAGCTTCGTCGACATAATAAACAGCCAGATCGTACATTGCCACGCGGTGACCACCTTGAGCGGCTTTTTGCGTTAAATCTTTGGCGAGTGATTTATCGGCGGCAACGCCCTCGCCTGTGTCATATAAATGGCCTAGAACATATTGCGCCGCGGTCAGACCCTGAGAGGCAGATTGGCGCACATAAGACGCGCCCTCTTCGGCCTTTCCCGCGCGCAGCAAGGTCACGCCATGTTGCATTTGCGCAATCGGGTCGCCCGCTTCGACAGCGGCCATAAGCGTGTCATATTGAACATTAGACGGCGCCGCAGCAGTCGCGGCAGGCGACATTTCCGGCTGACTCATATTGCCCGTCGGCGCTGTTAACGTCACGTCATATTGCGGTTGCGCGTCGGGTATAGCCGCGGCAGGCGTAGATGCTGCCGGCGCTTGGCTTTGCACAATTTGGGTGTCCGGTTGGCTCTTATCGCCGAGCTTACCCTTTAGCATAAAGGCTCCGGCGCTTACGACAGCCACAAGCGCTGCAGCCGTCGCCGCAGTGCGCAGCAAGCGCGGGTTCAGACCGCGCTTTGTCTTGACCGAAGACACGCCGGGGCGCGCCATATCCATTGTATCGGCGCCCTCATAGAGCTCCATCGGCGCAGGCTCGCCATATTGCGCGGCGGGATCAAACGGTTCTGCAGGCTGAGGTTCAAATGGCGGCGGGGGCGCGGCGGGCGCATCAAAAGCTTGCGCGGCATAATTCTGCATGGCGGCCGGCGTATTATTCTGCGCCTCATATGGATTGCCATATGGGTTATCATATTGGGGCGCAGAAGCGTAAGCGGCGCTGCCCTCAAATTGATGAATTTGCGCGCTATCTTGCGCAGGGGTCGCCTCTGCGGCAGGCGCGTAAGGCGTGGCCGGCGGCGCAACAGGCGTGGCCAATGCGGGCGGCGGCGGCGGCGAAAATGCATCCGGCATATATTGCGCAGGCTCAGCAGCAACACTGGGCGCGGGCTCTATTTCAGCGTGGTTATTTTCTTCAACGTTTTCCGGCGCGGCAGGAAATGGCGGAATCGCGTCGCGCGGGGCCGGCGTGATCACATTGACCATGCCGGACTCTAGGGCTTCGAGGCGAGAGAATACCGTCGCCAGAGAATGCTGCACAGGCATGATCGTATTGCGCTGGCTGTCCTCGATGGCATCCAAACGGCGCGCAATTTCAGCCTTCTGGGACTCAATATCGTGCTGGCTATCGACGGCCATTTCATAGATGCGTTCTTGCGCGTTTTTCTCTGAATCATCGAGGCGCGTATTGAGGGCATTGGACAATGTCGCCACGCGTTCGCCAATACTCATAATGGCTTCTGCGCTTTGGCCTTCAACTTCGGTGATACGCTTATCAAGGCGGTCATCACCTTGGTCGATGCGCGCTGTTAAATCTGCCTTAATCGCCTCTTGCTCACGGGCTTGCGCTTGAAGACGCGCGTCCAAAGCGCTTGCGAGGCGGGCAATATGACCGTTAATTTTTGCAATGGACTCAGCCTGATGCAGCTCTGCCGTAGAGAGTTGTGATTGCGCGGTGCGAACGGCGTCAGCAACTTTATCTAAGCGAGGATCACTAAGGCCGCTGGCTAAGGTCGCGGTTACATCTTTGCGGGCCTCAGTTAATCGATCTTCGAGCGTGGCCGCGAGGCGATTTACATAAGCGCGAAGCTCATCCTGTCCTTCACCGCCGCCGCGCAGCGACAGCGCCTCATAGGCATCTTGCACGGCTTTGACGGATGTTTTGGTCGCTTTTTGGGCGCGGGTTAAGCGTTGATCTATGCGCATCACATCGGCGCGCAGTTTTTTCAAACTATCGCGGCTGGATGTCGATTTTGCGGGCGGTTTTGCCATATCTACGCCTTTTATCCCCTGAAATTGCCAAATCAGTAGGCAAATCACTACATGTCGCAGTAACGTGATTTGTGGTTAATGCCAGATTAAGATTTCCGAGAAAAATTAACCTTTTAGCACTAAAATTGGGGTTAACGCGGTCATGACAGTGCTTCCCTTTAGGGTTAAATGCGATTAACCCTGTTTCGACCGTAAAATAATAATGACAAGGCACGATGCCCGAATTTGCTCAAACTCTTCCGCTGATTATCACGGCCGGCGCGGTCGCGCTGGCGGTTTTGGTTGCGCTATGGTCACTGCGTCTCACAATTGGGCCGCGCCGCGCGCTACGCAAATGGAAAGAGCGCTGCGCGCAGCTTGATCAAAATCTCGCCCGTTTCGACAGCGTCTTTAGCGCCTTTCCCGGTCTGGTTTTGGTCTGGGAAGACCGCGTTCCAGATGCCCGCAAAGACTGGGGTACACCCAAAGTCTATGGCAGTACTGCCGCCGTCGCCTCGCTTGTGCGCTTTGCAGAGCCCGGCGACCCCCGCGCCTTTGCGCGTAATGTTTTGGACGGTATCGCGGATCATGAAACCGTAAGCGGCTCAAACCTGCGCAATTATGTCGAGACGCTGCGTAAACAAGGCGAAGCTTTTAGCGCAACAATCAATCTACCCGGCGGACAAATCATCGAAGCTGATGGCATGCCTGCGGGCGGACAAGTTGTTTTGTGGCTCCAAGATGCCAGCGTACGTAGCGAAGATGCGCGCACCGCAATAACACGGTTTCAAAATGACAAACTCCAAGCCAGCAAAGACCCTGTCGCCTTCATTCACATGATGCAGCGCGCCCCTTTCCCTGTCTGGAAAGTCACAGGCACGGGCCGTATGGATTGGGTCAATGAAGCCTATGTCAAAGCCATTGGCGCCGACAATTCACAAATGGCGCTCGCTGAGCAAATGCAGCTGGATGATAAAGCCCAAGAGCAGGTCCAAGCTGTTCTCATGAGCAATCAAAGACAAACGGAAATCCGCCACGTCATTGTCGAAGGCCGCCGCAAATCTATGGCGATGACCGTCTTCCCTATTTCCGGCGGGGCCAGCGGTATTGCGATGGACGTCACCGAAGCCGAGACGTTGCGCGAAACCCTGACGCGCCATGTCGCCGCTCATGACGAAGTGCTTAACCGGATGTCCGAAGGCATTATAAAATTTACAGCCGATCAAAAATTGTGCTTTCACAATACGGCCTTTGAGAAAATGTTTGCGCTAGACCAAGCTACCCTCAAAGATATTTCACATGGCGAATTGCTAGGTTTGTTGCGTGAAAAACGCCGCCTGCCGGAACAAGTCGATTTCAAAAACTTCAAAGCCCAAGAGCTATCATATTACACCGAGTTCCCTGATGAGAGCCCGGACGAGCTGTGGAACCCACCTGACGGACGAACGCTTCGCCTTGTGCGCATGCGTGACCCCATGGGCGGCCTGACCATTCTGTTCGAAGACATGACCGACGAAATGACAATGACCAGTCGGTATAATCAACAGATCAATGTGCAAAGCGCAACGCTCGACAAACTCTCCGAAGGCATCGCCGTATTTGGCGCAGATGGCCGCTTGAAAATTTCCAACGCGGCCTTTGCTGATATTTGGAAACTCCCGCCCAATATTCTGGGCGACGAACCGCATTTTGATATGCTGATTGAGCGTAGCTTAAAACTCTATCATGATCGTGATTTCTGGTCGGAGATGAAAGCCCGCGTCACTGACCCCTCGCCCGAAGTGCGCAAACATGTGTTCTCTGAGATCAAGCGCAGTGATGACAGCATCATTAAATATCTCTCGCGCCCGCTCCCCGATGGCGCAACATTGATCGCTTGGGATGATGTCACCACGGCGCGTAAAGCCGAAGCTGCGCTGATCGCGCGCGCCGAAGCGCTGGAAGCCGCTGACCGGATTAAAACCGAATTTGTAGGTCATGTCAGCTATCAATTGCGCACGCCGCTGACCACCATTAGCGGCTATTCTGAAATGCTCGGCCTCGAGGCCACGGGTGAGTTAAATGATGTGCAAGAAGAATATCTTTTCGCGGTAAAAACCGCCGCAGATGATTTGGCCAAAACCATTGATGATATTTTAGACATTGCCGCCATTGACGCCGACGTGCTTGATTTAGAGCTCGGCGATGTCGATGTCGCTGATCTTATCCATAGCTCGGTTGAATTTGTGAACACCAAAGCCGCCGACACACAGCGTAATTTAACCGTCACCTGCCCCGATGATATTGGCGTTATTCGCGCCGATGAAAAACGCCTTAAACAAGTTCTGCATAACCTGCTGTCCAACGCGCTGACCTTTACCAATGAAGGCGGCCAAGTCGAGATCGAGGCAGAGCGCACGCCCGCCGGTGTCCGTATTTCCGTCACCGATGACGGCGCAGGCATCGCCCATGAAGATCAAATCAAAGTCTTCGAATCCTTCTCCTCTAAACGCGGCGGCGCCGGCCTCGGCCTTGCCCTCGTCCAGCGTTTCGTTGAGCGCCATAATGGCTGGGTCGATATGGATAGCGAAGAAGGTCGCGGCACAAAGGTTACAGTTTATCTGCCGGAAAATGCCACGCTCGCAAATGCGCATCCTGAATTGGCCTTTGGGTAAAGCCCCCATCGACCCGCGCTACGCGCGGCCCACTTCCCCCGCAGGCGGGAGAAGGTTGATCTTTTGTGAGGGATAAACAGAAGACAAAATTGGCACGAGTTTTACGCCGAAACCAGACAAATGCAGAGAGCTTGCTTTGGTCACGACTGCGTGGACGAAATACAGGATTGCCTAAGATTCGACGACAACACCCCATAGGGCCCTATGTTGTAGACTTCGCCGTGATTTCTCAGAAGATAATTATCGAGGCTGACGGCTGGACGCACGAAACCGATGCGGGGCTGGCGAAAGATAAAATCCGCACGGTATATTTAGAAAAATTAGGATGGCGACTTCTGCGCTATGATAATGATGATATTTTTGATCATCTAGATTACGTGATTGAGAAAATACGCATAGCGATAATTAGCGATGACATAACAGACAGTGAAATTGGTCACTAAGTTAAATCCAGAAAGATCAACCTTCTCCCGCATGCGGGGGAAGTGGGCCGCGCGAAGCGTGGGTCGATGGGGGGACTCTCAAAATCAATGCGCGTCGTTCCAGTTCTTCGCAGCTTTGGCCTCAACCACCAAGGGCACAGAAATATTGACCGCGGGCATGGCCGCATTTTCCATTGTCTCTTTCGCCGTCGCCATCAGCGCGTTGGCCTGACCTTCTGGCACTTCAAAGACGAGTTCGTCATGCACCTGCAAAAGCATGCGCGCGCCTTCAATGCCTGCAATGGCATCGGGCATGCGGATCATCGCGCGGCGCATGACGTCGGCGGCAGCGCCTTGGATAGGGGCGTTAATCGCTTGGCGTTCAGAGAAAGCGCGCGTCGCGCCATTGCGATCTTTGATGCCGGGGATATGGCATTTACGGCCAAATATGGTTGAGACATATCCGAGGTTTCGCGCCTCTTCTTTGGTTTCTTCCATATAATCGCCAATGCCGGGGAATTTTTGAAAATAGCTTTTAATATATTCGCTGGCTTCGGTGCGCGATATCCCCAAATTATTGGCGAGCCCAAAAGCGCTAATGCCGTAAATAATCCCGAAATTAATCGCCTTGGCCTTACGCCGCGTCCCGCTGTCCATTTCGGCAATCGGCACGCCAAACATCTCACTCGCCGTCAGCGCGTGAATATCAACGCCATCGGCAAAGGCCTGTTTCATCGTGGTGAGGTCTGCAACATGAGCCAGCAAACGCAGCTCAATTTGCGAGTAATCCGCCGCGACTAACACATGCCCCTCTTCGGCCACGAAAGCATCGCGGATCTTACGACCATCCTCGGTACGAATTGGGATATTTTGCAAGTTCGGGTCAGACGATGAGAGTCGTCCTGTTGTGGTTGCCGCCAAAGAAAAACTCGTATGGACGCGGCCTGTATCGGCATTGATTTGCCCCACTAATGCATCCGTATAAGTCGACTTTAATTTCGAATAAGAGCGCCAATCCAGAACCGTTTTCGGGAGAGCGTGCTGCCCCGCCAAATCTTCTAATATCCCTGCCCCTGTCTGCCATGCACCCGTTTTAGTTTTCTTTCCCCCCGGTAAGCTAAGGTCATCAAAGAGAATTTCGCCGAGCTGTTTGGGGCTCCCCAAATTGAAAGTCTTGCCCGCAAGACCGTAAGCCTCATCTTCGAGCTGCGCCATTTTCTGCGCAAAATCTCCAGACAAACGCGAGAGCACCGCGCGGTCAACTTTGATCCCGTGATTTTCCATTTTCGCAATCACGCTAGGGAGCGGACGCTCTAAAGTCTCATACACCGTTGCCACCTGTTCTTCGGCCAGGCGCGGCTTTAGGACATGCCACAAGCGCAATGTGATATCGGCATCTTCGGCGGCATAGGGCGTCGCTTTATCCAGCGTAATTTTATCAAAGGTCAGTTGTTTTTTGCCCGTGCCCGCAATCTCTTTAAACGGGATGCACTCATGGCCCAAATATTCTAGCGCTAATGCGTCCATACCGTGGCGGCTGCGCCCGCCGTCAACGGCGTAAGAAATTAGCATCGTGTCATCATAAGGCGCAGGGTTAAGCCCGTAGCGTGACATCACGCCGAGATCATATTTGAAATTCTGCCCGATTTTTAAAACTGCGGGATCGTGCATTAATTTCGCCAGCTCATCTATCGCAGCCTGAAACTCAATTTGCTGCGGCGCGCCATCGCCGAGTAAATCCCCGCCGCCCACATGGGCCAGCGGAATGTAACACGCATCATTGACACCAATCGCGAGGCAAACCCCGACAAGGTTTGCCGCCGCGCTATCAAGGCTATCGGTCTCGCAGTCCACCGCAACAATGCCCGCCGCGCGGCCACGCGTCACCCATTTTTGCAAGGTCTCTAAATCTTGGACGCAGACATAGGCGCTGCGGTCAACGGGCGCCTGAGCAGCAGCCTCAACGGGGGCAATCGCGCCGGGCATATCATCGCCGCGCAGACTGTCCGTCTCCCCATAATCAAAGGCCGCGCGCACGCGATTGGTGAGCGTTCTAAATTGCATGTCCTCGAGAAAACCGAACAGCAGGCTTGGCTCGGGATCTGTCACAGCCAATTCATTAAGCGGGACATCAATCGGTACATCGCGTTTCAGCGTCACAAGCGCTTTGGAAATGCGGGCACTGTCGGCAAATTCGAGGAGTTTTTCGCGGCGACCTTTTTGCTTAATCTCGCTGGCGCGTTCCAGCAGCTCTTCGAGCGTGCCATATTCCGTCAACAGTAGCGCAGCCGTTTTCACGCCTATCCCCGGAACGCCGGGAACATTATCAACGCTATCGCCCGCAAGCGCTTGGATGTTAATCACATGCTCCGGTCCCATGCCGAATTTCTCGACCACGCCTTCCGGGCCGATTTTGCGATCCTTCATCGTGTCATACATGATGGTGCGGTCCGTCACGAGTTGCATGAGATCTTTGTCGGAGGACACAATCGTGACCCGCGCTCCCAAGGCGTCCGCTTGGTCAGCATAAGTTGCGATCAAATCATCGGCCTCAAAGCCGTCCATCTCAATGGACTGCACGCCAAAGGCCCGCGTGGCATCACGGGTCAGCGGAAATTGCGGAATAAGGTCTTCGGGGGTTTCAGACCGATTGGCCTTATATTCAGGGTACATGTCGTTGCGAAAGGTGTGACTGCCCGCGTCAAAAATCACGGCAAAATGGGTCGGGCGCATATCGCCCGATTGATCGCGCAATAGCTTGAACAGCATGTTAGAAAATCCC
>CALLBH010000024.1 GCA_938001945.1 uncultured Robiginitomaculum sp. | reverse complement strand
TTATATAGAACTTATCATCCTTATCCTGAAAGGCAATCAAAGGCTTAACTATTTAGGGCTTCATGTTGAAGTTGAATATACTTACGGGCACTCCCCATAATAAAACACATCCTCAAAAGGCAGTTCAAAGGCCCGCGCAATCTCGAAAGCCAGCTCCAATGACGGCGCATATTTATTGGCTTCGATCGCAATAATGGTTTGCCGCGTCGCCCCGACTTTTTCGGCGAGGCCTGCTTGAGTCCAGTCCGTGCGGGCGAGGCGGATGCGTTTGATGTGATTTCGGATTTTTCCTTTGCCGCGTTTAACCATGATAATGGCGCAGCTTGGTGATTTGCTTGGCCAAGTCCGCGCAATAGACAGCGCAGATTAGCCAGAAGAAAATAGCGGTTGGGCTGACGACGCTAAAGGGGCCTTGATATTTTTCACCTACGGCGTTCTCTATCAGGAACGTCACGATGAAGACATTTACGAAACAGCACAGCACATAATAACCCGTTCGGTCACCGCGCCGGGCGATGTCTGAGTCGCGCTCATCAGATTGCGGCGCCTTATCTTTGCGGCGCGTGTCAAAAATAATGGCGATGACGACATGGGCGACGATCGTCCAGCCGACGACGACGGCAAATGTCGCCAGCAGCTCTCCGGGCGGAAGGTCAATCAAATTGCGCCCGCTCAGCATGCGCCGTAAAAACCAAATGAAGACCACGCCATCGGCAATCAGCGTAATCCAGCTTTGACGCTGGGGCTCTGTCATATCTTCGATGCGGGTCATTATGCCTCCTCTCTTAGGCGACGCGGAATATAGGTGCCGCGAAGGCTCAGGGCGTATTCTGCTATTTGCGCTGCGAATAAACTGGCGACGCAGAGATGAAAGAGAATATCGAAGCTCTGCACCACGGCGCCTGTCCCGAGCGATAAGATTAAGCACAGACCCAATATACGCCCGGAGACTTGCTCAGCCTGCATCGCCGCATATATCTCGCGCTCATCTGCGGCTGCGCTCACAGTTTTATGATTAAGGAGCGCGGCAAAGATATGCCCGATCGTCGCGCCGAGAATGAAAATGATGATAGTGGCAATGATGGGTACGGCAGGCGGCATCCACTGCCCGGTTGCCGCGTGGTGAGCATATATCAGGCCGAAATAGACCGCTGCAGCAATAATCGTAAGCGTGAGCATGATCCATGTTGACCATTGACGAAAGGAATCAAAATTGAGCGGCATGCCAAATCTCCTATGATGTAATGTAAATAGTTTTTTACATATAGACGTGTGCGGCTTGGTATGTAAAGAGTTTTTTACATTTCGTGTGTTTCAGCGCTATCTATGGCCGATTATGGTCTAGGGGGTTGAAATTAAACCTATATCTTGGGTGTTGGCCTCGGAGCAGCTACCAGATATAGCCTTACCATTAATCTTTTCAGCGGGCTGTTAAGCACTTATTAAGAAAAAAATTCAGTTTTTCGGTAACTATATATTGACGTAGGGGGCGACTTACCCCCTATATGTAGATGTCGGGGGTCCTTGGGGCTAACCATACATTTTAGAGATTCAGACGCGCTGTTATGCAGCGTGTGGCAGATTTGATTGGCCCAAAATTAAGGGGTCTTTCGAAACTGGGGGACCTGTCGCGCTAAAATTTGGTCAGTTCAAGACATCTGAGGGGCGCCGAAAGGCATAAAAGAGCGGCAAAGCCGCAAATCGATGGGAAGAAAGCATGTCAGAAGAAAATAGCAGTTTAGATGTCACCGTACAGATGCAGGACGAAGTTTTAGAGCGCCCGGTTCGCCAAGACTCGAAGGCCTTGAAACGTGATGTGCCTGCGCCGGACCTAAAGATTGTTAAGAAGGTCAATATTGACCGCTCGCGCGATTCTAATCTAACGGATTTCGGGAAAACAACGCTGGTTGACCGCTACCTTCTTCCTGAAGAATCTTATCAAGATATGTTCTCACGGGTTGCGATCGCATATTCTGATGATCAAGAGCACGCGCAGCGTCTTTATGATTACATGTCCAAATTATGGTTCATGCCGGCCACGCCTGTTCTGTCTAATGGCGGCGCGAAACGCGGCCTGCCGATTAGCTGTTTCCTTAACACGGTTGATGATAGCCTCGATAGCATTGTTGATGTGTGGAATGAGAATGTCTGGCTTGCGTCAAATGGCGGCGGGATTGGCACATATTGGGGCAATGTGCGTTCTATCGGTGAGAAAATTGGCCGCGCAGGTAAGACGTCTGGCATTATCCCGTTCATCCGCGTCATGGACAGCTTAACACTCGCCATTTCTCAAGGATCACTGCGCCGCGGCTCTGCGGCTGTCTATTTGGACGTGCATCATCCGGAAATTGAAGAATTCCTGGAAATCCGTAAGCCGTCCGGCGATTTTAACCGCAAATCACTGAACCTGCATCATGGTCTGAATATTTCAGACAAATTTATGAATGCTGTCAAAGATGGCGGCGATTTTGATCTACTAAGCCCAAAGACTGGCGAAGTCATCAAAACGGTCAATGCGCGTAAAATATGGCAGAAAATCCTATCTATGCGTCTGCAAACCGGAGAGCCTTATTTGGTGTTCTCTGATACGGTCAATGAGGCGCTTGCGGGCCATCAAAAAGCGCAAGGCCTGTCCGTCAAGCAGTCGAACCTGTGCTCTGAAATTATGCTCGCCACAGGCAAAGATAATGCAGGTCGTCAACGCACGGCTGTGTGTTGTCTCTCATCGGTCAATGCTGAGAAATATGATGAGTGGAAGAACGAAGAAGGCTTTATCGAAGACATCATGCGTTTCCTCGATAATGTCCTGCAAAGCTTTATCAACGACGCGCCGGATAAAATGAGTGATGCTGTTTACTCTGCCGCGCGCGAACGCAGTGTTGGTCTGGGCCTCATGGGTTTCCATAGCTTCTTGCAGCAAAAGAACATTCCGTTTGAGAGCGCGCTGGCAAAATCGCACAACAAACGGATTTTTGCCACGATGCGCCGCGGCGCGGATGCGGCGTCCAAGAAACTGGCTCAAGAGCGCGGGCCATGTCCTGATGCGGCCGATGCGGGCGTGATGGAGCGGTTCAGCCATAAAATGGCGGTTGCGCCAACGGCGTCTATCTCCATCATTTGCGGCGGAACATCAGCCGGTATTGAGCCAATCCCGGCCAATATCTACACGCACAAAACCTTATCGGGCAGCTTCACGGTCAAGAATAAGTATCTTGAAGCATTGCTGGATGAAAAAGGGATCAATACGCCAGAGACGTGGGCCACAATTTTGGAAAATGAAGGCTCAGTTCAGCACATTGCGGAATTAGATCAACATGAAAAAGACACGTTCAAAACAGCGTTTGAGCTTGATCAGCGCTGGGTGATTGAACTTGCTGCTGATCGCACGCCATATATCTGTCAAAGCCAGTCTCTGAACGTGTTCTTGCCGGGAGACATCCAAAAGTGGGATCTTCACATGCTGCATTGGACAGCGTGGGAGCTCGGCATCAAATCGCTTTACTATTGCCGCTCTAAATCAATCCAGCGGGCTGCATTTGCCGGATCGGATAACGATTCGGGCAAATCAGAGATGGATAAAGCCATGGAGGCCGCTGCGCCAACCGATTATGAAGAATGCCTAGCCTGTCAATAAGGCCGCTTTTCCGTCAATAATCGGACATAATTATCTTTTAGACCCGCCTATATGGCGGGTTTTTTGTATATTTTAACCAATTATTACGCTCTGTTAATGTAAGGTTAAGTCTGGATAGAGGAATATCAACCTAAGATGAGCTGAAAATGTTAGGTTTCGAGCTCAACATATGCTACCCGCTGTCGCAGGGGAGCGTTACGATTAGAGGATAATGACCGCAATGATCCGAATGTGGACAAGCAAAGCAACAAAAAACAGTGGCTTCACAGCCCTGCTTTTGGCTGCGTCATGCTTATTCGCCGTCGGGAGTCATGCTCAAACCGCTGACAAGGATGATTCCACAGCGAATAATAATAGCTGGTCTGTCCAAACGCTAACGCAGCGTCCGGCGCAATTCGGTTTGGACTTAACGCGGCCTTCTACGGATGCGCAAAGTGTTGAGCCCGGCGAAACGATTGTCGGTATGGCGCCCGTGATGCGCGATGCAATGTTTGAAATGTCTGAGGACGGATCTTCGCCGCTTTTCAAGCTCGATTTGGATCGTGGATTATGTCTGCGCACGACATCCGAGTGTAGTTTTAATGATACGCAGCAAGTTCTGGGCTTTTCCAAAGACTTCGCCCGCGAGGGTAAAACCGGTTTTGGCTTGGCTTTAACACCTCGGGCCAATGTAAAATTTGATGATGAGTCAAGCTCGGCTTTGGTCGGAGCTTTGGTTAAGGTTGGCGATAATCTGAAAAATGGCGACGGCGTCGATAGTAACACATGGTATTTATTTGCCGGCGCGGACGCGCAAGCTGTAACCTTTGAGCCCGGAAATGCGCGCCGTATCTATAGCGGCGAATTCCAACTTCAAGACCGGATTATCGTCGGAGACGCGCAGGCTGGACTGGCTTACCGTCTTGGCGATGCAGACCTATCTCTGACATATTTACGCCGGGAAAGCCGCGCCGAAGATTATAAATATAAAGAAGACGCCGCCGCGCTGTCTTTGACGTGGCGTCATTAGAGGCTTTACGTATTTTGTCTTTGGCGGCGTAGTCGTCCTTGCCTTATCATCATGCATGTCCGAACCTAAAGAGGCCGTTGAGTCCGTCGTTCAATATTGTCTTGCAGGATATTGCACCCAAAACACGCTTGATGATTTTACTCGGGCCTTACCGCAAAATGATCCATTTTTGTATGGGTTGGACGTCGCTGGATTCACTGATGTAAAATTAGACAATTCGGTATCGTTCGGCGGCGTTCCATTTAGCGTTTGGTTTACGCAAGCCTCGCCCGGCAATGAATATGGACGACCTCAATTACATTCAACGACCGTTTCATTTCGTAACGAACAGTCAAATCTCTCTGAAGATATGTGTGATGAGCATTTTCAGACCGTACTGGATGTGATTTCTGATCACGAGTCTTACGCAAATATCCAAGAGCAAGAGAGTTTTGCGAATGTGAAGAGTGCTTTCGTATCGATTGAACCAGCAGATAAGCCCGATTCTATTCGTGCAAAAATTGAACGTGAAACCGCGACGCCCAATCGGTACAAAATTCGACATGCCGCTTTAAATCTAGATAAGTCGACGAGCTTGACCGTATGGTCACGTCGAGACCGCACTCAAAAAGATAGTTGTCGCTTAACTGTGGAATTTCGTAAGACGCTTCAAAACAATACCAAAGAATCCTAGACCAAACGTTCGTTCAATTTTCTTAACTATATAGCCCCAAGCAGTCTTCGCGTATTTCGTTCCGGTATCCTCTATACTTTGCATAATCACCTGCTGCGGTGCGACGTTTATCTGTATTGCTTGCGCCTTAAAACCATGCTTTTCGGTTAAAAAACTCACCCCAAGACCCGTTTCACATTTTTATGCCAGTCGCTCATCAAGCCGTCACGCGTCTTGGCGCTCATGCGGGTTTTAAAGCGCGCGCTGTCTGGCCAGGATTTCGATAACGTTCTAAACGCTGGATAAAGCCCGCATTTATGCCCCGCGAGGTAAGCCGCGCCCAGCGCCGTGGTTTCCATGAAGTCCGGGCGCGTGACGGGAATGCCGAGTATGGCGGATAAATATTCACACAACCAATCATTAGCGACCATGCCGCCATCGACATTAATCGCTTTAGGCGTGACGCCGTCTTGCGCCATAGCATTCAGGAGGTCTGCGGTTTGATAGCAAATACTCTCAAGCGTCGCGCGGACAATATGCTCGCGCGTGCTGCCACGTGTGAGGCCGAGTATCGCCCCGCGCGCATTTGCGTCCCAATGCGGCGCGCCGAGGCCCGTAAAGGCCGGCACGACCGTGACGCCGCCGCTATCCTCAAGATTGCGGGCCATAGCTTCGGTGTCCTTGGCGTCGTCGACAATCTTAATGCCGTCGCGTAGCCATTGTACCGCCGCGCCCGCCACAAATATCGAGCCTTCAAGGGCATAAGTGGTTTTTCCGTTCAGGCGATATCCAACCGTCGAGAGCAGGCGGTTTTTGGACCGCACCATTTTATCACCCGTATTCAGGATGACAAAACAGCCCGTGCCATATGTGCTCTTAATCTGGCCTTCACGGAAACAGCCTTGCCCAATCAGGGCGGCTTGCTGGTCGCCGGCCACTCCGAGAATAGGTATCTCCGCGCCCAGCACAGATTTCTCGCTCGTCCCGAAATCGTCTTCACAGTCCAGAACGGTCGGAAGGACGGATTTGGGAACATCGAAAAAATCGAGCAGTCCGGCATCCCATTTCTGCGTTTTGATATTGAACAGGTTTGTGCGGCTGGCATTTGTCGCATCAGTGGCGTGTCGCGCTCCGCCCGTCAGGCGCCAAATCAGAAAGCTATCCACTGTTCCAAAAGCGAGTTTGCCGTCATGTGCCTTTTTTCGCGCCCCGCGCACATTATCCAAAATCCACGCGACTTTGGTGGCGCTAAAATAAGGGTCGAGGAGCAACCCCGTTTTACCAGCAATTGTCCGAGCGCCTTTGGCTTTGCGTAGGGTGTCGCAAAGATCGGCTGTACGGCGATCTTGCCAGACGATGGCGTTGTAAATCGGCTTACCGGTTTTGCGGTCCCAGACCAAAGTTGTTTCGCGCTGATTTGTTATTCCAATCGCTTTGACCGTGATGCCGTGTTTTTTGGCATAACGCAGAACTTTCTTAGCGGCCCAAACGCTCGTGTCCCAAATGTCCTCAGGATCATGCTCCACCCATCCATTTTTGGGGTAATGCTGCGCGAATTCTTTTTGCGCGCTCGTGATCGGGCGGGCGTTTTCATCAAATAAAATAGCGCGGCTGGAGGTTGTGCCTTGGTCCAAGGCAAGAATAGCAGATTGGGTCATAGCGGAACTCTATTTTGCGGCGTATAGACTGTCTAGTATATCCTCTTGCCAAATCTATAAAATTTTCGCAAACGAACATTATGACCGATAAAACATATTCGAATTCAGACATTCAAGACATTTTGGTGATTGGCGGCGGCGTCAATGGCTGCGGCATTGCCAATGACGCGGCAGGGCGCGGCTTGTCCGTGACATTATGCGAGATGGGCGATTTGGCGGGGGCGACAAGCTCTAACAGCTCAAAGCTCATTCATGGCGGCCTGCGTTACCTAGAGCATATGGAATTCCGCCTCGTGCGCGAAGCCCTAAAAGAGCGCGAAGTCATGCTGCGCAAAGCGCCGCATATTGTCTGGCCGCTGCGTTTGGTTTTGCCGCATCACGAGGAGCTGCGCCCCGCATGGATGCTGCGCCTTGGCTTGTTTATTTATGATAATCTGGGCGGCCGCAAAACGCTCCCCGGAACCAAGACGCTTAACCTGCTCAAAGAGCCGCATTTATCGATCCTCAAAGATAATATGACCAAGGGCTTTGAGTTCTCCGATTGCTGGGTCGATGACGCACGTCTTGTCGTACTCAATGCGCTGCAAGCCCAAGAAAACGGCGCAGTAATATTGCCACGCATGAAATGCACGTCGCTTAAGCGTGATGAGGACGGATTGTGGACCGCGCAATTAGAGGGTCAATCGCCGCATAAATCAGGTTCAGTCACGGTGCGCGCCCGCGCTGTTGTGAATGCGGCGGGTATAGCCGTTGATGATATTCTCGATGACGCGCTTCCGGGGGATCAGCAAGATCACTTGCGTCTTGTCAAAGGCAGCCATATTGTGACGCGTAAGCTCTATAAGGGCGATCATCTCTATATGTTCCAAAATGCCGATGACCGCATTATTTTCTGTATCCCTTATGAAGATAATTACACGCTGATCGGGACAACGGACGCGCCCTATGATCCTGCCGACGGGAAGCCGAAAATTAGCATCGAAGAGCGTGACTACCTCATTGGCGCGGCCAATGAATATCTCAAAACCTCAATTA
>CALLBH010000023.1 GCA_938001945.1 uncultured Robiginitomaculum sp. | reverse complement strand
AGTTTTAGAATTTTCCGCGAATTCCAAAGAAGATGCGTGGACCATAATCATTTAGCTCATAAAGATTATCTTCATTCCACTGATACTGTCTTTTCTCTTCACTTAGAAGATTAATCGCTTCAACCGATAGGCGAATATTATCATTCACCTTGTAAGCAGCGCGAGCTTCGAGAACCCCAGTTTCACCAACATAACGCAAACGCGTACCGTTAGAGACAGCTGGCTGGAAATAGTTGTCGCGATATTTATAGATCGCAGAGAGATCCAGAGCGCCAATTTGGTAATATAGCGTTCCGCTGAAGACATTCTCCGATAGCCCAGGCAATCCACCCGGCGCCACGATGCCCTCATGAGTTTGAACTAAAGTTCCATCAAGCTGACGTGTGAACCGATCACCATAGAGACTATCTTCAAACTCGAAGTCTGAACTTGTATAGTTGTAGCTCGCTTTAAAGCCTAAGCCACTCCAGTAACCCGGAAGGTAGCTAAAGCGATGCGCCGCAGTGATTTCGATACCGAATAGACCACTCTCTTCTTCACTAACGTCTTGAATGCCGCCAACAGCAACAGTCACGTCTTCGCCATCTACCGTAAGCGTTTCATTTTGAATAACATTTTCAAAACCGCCAGTGAACTGCTTGTAGTAGCCACTGATTGCCAGGATAGAGTCCTCATCTGGGTACCATTCAAACCCAAGATCGTAGTTCCAGGATGTTAAAGGTCCGATTGAAGGACTTCCGCTTGCCGTTACGTCACTGATCAGATCATTACGATTGGTGATCGGCTCACCATCCACATCGTTTTGAACTTGGAGTGTACGACTGAACCCCATATCGGCAGGGTCAGCGCGGGAAATGCCGCGGAACGCACCAAAGCGGACAATCTTATCGTCGGCTAGATCAAGGATTGCAGTAAAGCTCGGTAGGTAAGTCGTGTAATCCGATACATTGCTAACCGGGGCAGCGTCGCCGACAGCAGCAATCGTAAACTCGCCATTATCCTCCGTGATAGCGTAAGCTTGACGGAAGCTATTCGATGTGACCTCTGTTTGAACAACACGAAGACCAACATTTCCGCGTAAAGGCAGACCTTGCAACTCAGTTTCATAATTTGCCATCGCATAGAGCGCGAGCGTATCTTCCTGCACATCAATCGTTCTGTCTGTGTTAGGTCTCAGCTCTGGGAAAGCCGTTGATAGCGAGCTAAATGGAATTTGATCACCGCTTGACCGGCCGACAAGCAGTCCCAGAGCATTAATGTCCCCAATAATAGGATTCAACGCGGCCAGAGAGAACTCAGCTATACATGTAGCGTCAAACACGCCCCAGCTATTTGTCGTTCCGATGACGTTACCATCAGAGTCAACCCGCGTGATGAGGTTGTCGTCACCCCGTACGGATGAAAGGAAATTAGACTCAGAGAAACCACTACGACAGGCCTGATTGGCTCCGGCCATAATGTCTACAAATATTGCAGCATCAGCAGCTGTCGAGTCATCATCGACAATTTCCCGGCCATTGAAGGTGAACTCACCATCATCTTCAATTTCAAATGAAATTCTTCCATTCAAGCCATTACGCTCATCGGAACCGCCCGGAATATCAAAATACTCCTGCTCAGCATAACGTACGCCAGCCTGAAAACTCGTGAAGAAATTCGTGTCTAATTCATAATCGACATCGAAACGACCGGCTGTAAACTCATTGCGGCGGAAAAGATCATTATCAATTCTAACGCGAAGACGATCAACGTAATTATCATGATCATTTACATCAAATGAGTCGTCATAAAGTGTATATAACGGAATTCCGCTAGAGGTATTATACTCAATTGTTGGCGATAAATTTGACTGAAGGCGGAATTCAATCGCCTGCTCAGTCCGTTCAACTTTTGACCAGCCCACATCAGCAGAAACGGTAAGACGCTCGCTGACGTCGTAGGACCCGTTTACACCTACACCTTCGAAGGTTTCAACTTGCTCCCAATCGCCGCCCTGAACTTCAATCGTATTTTCAGTGAAGGCGCGTGTAATCGTGCCATTTTCTCTAAATTCAAGCAAATCAACGGAAGATGGGTTGCTATCAAAGCCCGGAAGCCCGCCCAAAGAGCTGTCATTTCGCTTCCAACCATTAAATGTCAGATCATTGCGCTGCTCAGTTCGCGTGCGCTCCGAATATTGCGCGTCAATATTCACATCCAAACGATCATTTGGTTGCCATTGCACAGCTCCAAATATTGCATCACGCGCATCCCGCGTATCATTTTGGCGGAAATGACGCTGACTTGGCACAAATACATAAGGGGAACCTGCAAAGCCAACGCTATTTAGTGCATCGACTTCGTGCTGCTCATCTGTACCAAAATCACCTAAGCTTACGCCTCCAATACCGGTTACAAAACCAACATTACCAATATCACCGACTGAATTGGGTGATGTGCTACCATTTGGCGTTCTGTAATCTTCACAATCCCGATTTGACTCAACCGGGTTATTTGTAAAACCAATCGCTAATTCGTCAGTGGGGTTAGGGCGCACAAGACAAGCAAAACTTGACGAAGCAAAGTTGGATGTAGAGCGGATTTCAGCTTCAGGCTGAGAGATATCGCTTCTTTGTCCGCCAATAGAAATACCAATATCTCCAAGGCCGTTTACTTCGAACTGATCAACAAAACTCAACGTGCCGCGATAGCCAAAATCACCGACTTGGCTGTCAGAAATATTAAGCTGATCAGGGTTTATATTACCTTTGATTTCACCCTGAATTCTACGCTTGCCGTAATCCAGTGGCTTCATCGTTTCAATTTGGATTTGGCCGGCAACGCCGCCTTCAATTTGGCTAGCATCCTGTGTCTTGAACACAGCCAATTTATTCATAAGTTCCGACGGGAACTGTGAGAAATTCACAGAGCGGTCACCGGAGCCGTTACCCACAGCTCGGCCGTTGATGACTGTAGACGAAAGGTAAGGCCCAAGCCCCCGGATAGAAACCTCAGTAGCGCCGCCATTTTCACGATGAGAGGCAACGCCCGTAACCGTTTCAAGAGCTTCACCAATGGAAAGCGCTGGAATATCGCCAATTTCATCAGCAGACAAACCGTCAACAATCTGAACATTTTGTCGCTTAAGATTAATCGAGTCCTGAATGGTTTGACGCGTTCCCGTCGCAACAACTTCATCTTCGATCACATCCGCTGTTTGCGCGTGTGAAGTCGTAGCAATCATCATTGATGATAGCCCAACGCTGATCAGCAAAGATGATTTAATAAACTTGGCCGGATTACAACTCTCGGTGTTTTTGAACATTAGCGATTCCCTATGATTAATTTTTTTAATTGGCAGGAAGAGAACCAAATTTTTGATAAGTGTCAACCTGTTTTGTCTACCGATTTAGGGTAATCGGTAGTACCAATCTTACTTTAAAAAAAACTGTTGCAATTTGGTCACTCATTGCGCCGCCGCCCGCTCAAATCACGTATGAAATGCGCTCACAAAGGCAGCTTGCACCAGGTTAAGCCCGACGCGGATCACCTATTTGCGATATTTGCTCCATATGACACGAAACAAAAACAATGCCGCGAGCAAATCAGCTGCGCCAATGAGCAACCACCACCATGTTGGCACGGGGCCGCTGCCCAGCGTGGCGAAAACATAAATCAGTCCAAAGAGCATCAACAGGAATGCCAGATAAGGAAGGCCGCGAATATGTTTTCGCAGGCCCAGCCCGATGAGAATCCAGATCACGCCCGTTATCGCCATCTGGGTTCCGAACCCCGTTAGTCCGGCCCATATCATAATAGGTAAATGTAGCAGGCCTGAAACAATCAGAAAAAGCCCTGCCCGTTCGTAATTCGACTTGTGTTCCGCGTTCATTTTACTCTCCCGCAGGGCATGGCGCGCCAGCCTCTATCCAAGCGTTGAAATAATCATATGTAGCATCAATGGAATATGGCGCAGCCTCTCGGCCCGGCGTGGGGTTCCATCCGGAATGAACAAGTTCATCATTTTTGATATGACTCGCGACTTCGGCGAGGGTCTTGCCGCCGTTACGCGCAGGGTCTTTGATTTGCTCGCAGATTTGCGCGGATGATTTTCCGAACCACGCCATTTCTTTGGGCGCCAGTAGCCAGACTTCGGCGCCAGGCGGGCCGCCTTCGATGGCCGAATTAACGGGGGCGTGGCATGTGCTGCACATCGCGCCCGGCTGTCCTGTGTGATTGTCCGGATTACCGCCGACAAACATAGGATGCTTAATGGGTTTTGTGTCGCCATTACCCATCCACATGGGCCGCCCGTCAGAAACATGACAACTGGCGCAGCGGGGGTGTGAAAACACATCATGAATTTTCGACCACGCCTCGAGGCCTTTGACATTGTCATCTGGGACCTGCGAAAGGGCTGCGGGCGCAAAAGCTATTAGAGCAAAGCATGAGACGGCAAGTGTAAAAATACGTTTCATCTTCACCTCCTATACAAAATCTACGCTATTGCGCAGCGGTAAGCTTCGTATGCGCTGCCCCGTCAGAGCAAATATTGCGTTCGCCAAAGCTGGCGCGGCGGGCGGTGTTCCCGGCTCGCCAATGCCGCGGATTTTCTTGCCGCTTTCTAATATCGCAACTTCGATTGACGGAGCTTGATACATGCGAATGGCATCATAATCATGGAAATTCCCCTGCTCCACCGCGCTGTCTTTCACCGTGATTTCTCCGGTCATTGCGGCGGCGAGACCAAAATTCAATCCACCTTGAACCTGCGCTTCAATATTGCCGGGGTCGAGCGCAATGCCAACATCGACAGCCGCCCAAGCTTTGTCGATTTTAATGCCGTTTTCTGTTTGCACGATTTCAACGACTTCTGCGGTCGGGACGCCAAAGGATAGACAGAAGGCAATTCCGCGCGCGCGATTACTCGGCAGAGACGTCCCCCATTTTGCCATGTCGGCAACGCGGGCCAAAACAGCTTTGCTGGCCGCATCCGTCATCATATCCATGCGGAATTTATACGGATCAACGCGAGCTTCATACGCCATTTCATCAATCATCGATTCTGTGAAAAATGCATTTTGCGACGCCCCCACAGAACGCCATGACCCCAGCGGAAGCATGACTTTGGGCCGATATCCGCGCACACGGTAATTCGGAATGCCATAAGGTTGATCCCATGCACTTTGAACGATGGTGGCGTCCGGCCCGGGTACAGGCGTTCCAATACGGCCCATTTGAGATGTGAGAACGGACGGCGCAGCATATTTTGCGTCCAGCGCAACCGCTTTGCCATTTTCGACTTTCGCGGCAAAGCGCGCCATCGCCATCGGGCGGTAAGCATCATGACGCATGTCATCTTCGCGCGTCCATGTGAGCTTGATGGGCGTGCCTTCAACGGATTTGGCGATGTGCAGAGCTTGGATGATGTAATCCATCTCCGCGCGGCGCCCAAAGGCTCCGCCCATGAGGGTGGTGTGGACGTGAACATTTTCCGCCGCAATGCCCAGATGCTTCTTGGCCTCCGTGACAATTTGCGTCGGAAGCTGATTTCCGACCCAAATATCAAGGCGCCCGTCTTTCAGCAAGACAGCGGCGTTCATCGGCTCCATTGTGGCATGGGCCAGATAAGGCACGTAATATTCGCGCTCTATTACATTACCATCCAACGCCTCATCGACATTGCCGTCATTGCGGTTTTCACCGTCCGGCTCTGCGTCAAAGCTGGTCGCTGTCGCCGCGATTTGTCCTGCAGTATCGGCCGGATAATTGGGCGTGTCATAATCAACCGTAATGGCGTTGGCAGCTTGCATCGCGTTCCACGTATTAGTCGCAAGAACGGCAACGCCGTCGCTCAGCGGCACGATTTTTTTCACGCCTGGCATGGCCTGCGCTTTGGACGCGTCATGCCCTGTTATGGGGCACAGCATATAAGGCCCCATTTTCACAGCGGCATAAAGCATATCAGCGAAGCGCACATCGATAGAGAACTGCGCCGTGCCCGTAGACTTACCCACCATA
>CALLBH010000022.1 GCA_938001945.1 uncultured Robiginitomaculum sp. | reverse complement strand
ATCGCGTTTCCACGGCCCCGATGTGAACGTACCGGATTTAATCTCTTTGATTGATTTGACGGGCCAGTTTTCAGCCACAACCTGCACAGTCAGCGCATTATAAAGATTAGCCCAATAAGCCAAACCTTCGTCGCGGCTCATTGCGGAGGGCTTTTGCCCCGCGAGATCATCAATATATGTCCCGAGCAGCGACATGTGATCTTTATTTTTGGACAGAGCTGAATAATCAAAGCGCACAAGCGAACCGTCCTTGACCGTGTAAGCTTGCAGAATTTGCGTCCAGGGATCAGCGGGCATAGCGGCCTCTTTATTATTATCATTGGTGTCAGCCGCAGGCCTCTCGCCCGCTTTATCTTCCATGGCTGTTTCGGTCGGTTCAGACATAGACTCAGTTTGCGGCTGATCGGTCTGTGTCTCGGCTTCCGTCTCTAAAGGGGCCGTCTCATTACTTGCCATCTGCACAGGTTCTGAGTCGGGTTCTGCCATCACAGACTCCGCCGCCTTAGGCTGAGGTGCTACCTTTTTCGGCGCAGCCTTCGCGACTTGCTCCGTCGTGGACGTTTTAATCAGAGCAACAGGCTTAGTCGCGGCGGGCTCGACCTTAACCTCTTTAACCTCAGTCTCCGGCGCATTAACCGGAAACTCTGCCGCTTGGGTCGGCGCTTCTGGGGCCGCCTCAGGCGCAATGCCCATCTCGGTTTTCATCTTGTCCAATGTCGCCGTATTGGCGGCAGCCGTTATTTGCGATTCGGTTTGCGGGGTGATCGCCGCTTTGGACTCCTCGCTGCTGTTTGAACAGGCTGCGATGGCGAGCATTGCAGTTGATAAAAGAAGTATTTTCGTTTTCATAATCGTCTCGTTTTCTAAGATTTGAGCGGACATAACGCATCGGAGCGCGAAAATATCCTCAATTGTGTGTCACGCTTTTGTGCGCGCGGCGTGACAGGCGCGGCGCCCAGCATTATATACGCGTTATGTATACGCAATTATTGCAGCACGACGCGCGCGGCTTTGCTTGACAGTCATTGCGGCGGGCGCTATGCGGCGCTCTTGAATTTAGGCCCTCTATCAAGTTGATAGTTATGGCCCTTGGAGACCGATATGAAAAGAACATTCCAACCGTCTGAGATTGTCCGCAAACGCCGTCACGGCTTTCGCTCGCGTATGGCAACAGCAAATGGCCGTAAAATCCTTGCGCGTCGCCGCGCCAAAGGCCGCAAGCGCCTGTCTGCGTAGACATGCGCTTTGCCCCTATGGGCAATCTAATGACAGATACAGTTTTAAAACTCGGATCGCTGACCAAGCGGTCCGAGTTTTTGCATGTCAGAGACGGACGTTACGCGGCGCGTAAAACGGTCGTTGTGCAAATGCGAAAATCTGAAGCGGCGAAAGACGGCGTGCGCGCCGGATTTACCGCGACCAAGAAAATTGGCGGCGCAGTGGTACGAAACCGCTGTAAACGCCGCCTTCGCGCTTTGGCGCGGGAGCATTTACCGACGCTGGGCAAGCCTGGTCACGACTATGTCTTCATTGCTCGCTACAATACGGCGAGCGCCCCGCATGAAATGCTTGCGCAGGATATACAAAAAGCACTGGAAAAACTTCGCTTAGAGCGCCATAACGCGCGCAATTCATAAATAGGCGCGCGGCGCCGCGCATTACATTGGACATCCGTATCATGGAAGATCAACGCAACCTGCTCCTTGCCCTCGTGCTCTCCGGCCTTGTGCTCTTTGGCTATATTTTCTTCGTCGAAGGCCCGGCCCGCGAACGCGCGCAAGTCGCCTATGAAGCCCAGCTCGCAGAAGAGGCCAAGAACAACCCAACAGGCGCGACAAACCCGATGGGCGCAGATACGGTTCCTGAAATCATTGACCGCGAAATCTTGCTTGCCTCTGAGCGCACCGCCGCCTCGCGTATCCCGATTAAAACGCCCGCGCTTGAAGGCTCGTTCTCGCTTCGCGGATCCCGCTTTGATGACATCCAGCTTTTGGAATATAATAAAACACTGGATGAAGCCGACGGAAAAGTCGTTCTCTTCTCCCCCCAAGGCACAGATCACGCTGCCTATGTGTATGATAATTGGGTCACGGGCCTGGGCACGACCGGCGCGGATCAAGTTTGGTCACTGGTCTCGGGCGACACGCTCACGCCAACAACGCCCGTCACATTATCCTATGAAGGCCAAGGCTACAGCGTCACGCGCAAGGTCAGCGTTGATGAGAAATTCCTGATCACGCTGGATGATACCGTCACCAACACATCCGGGAGCGAATTAACGCTGACCCGCAAAGGCGCGGCGCGCCAACACGGCCTGCCTGAGGATTTAACAAATTTCTTCATTCTGCATGAAGGCGCAGTGTCTATCGTTGATGGGGCACTTGAGAAAGCGAAATATAAAAAAGTGCGCAAAGCCAAAGAGCCGATCACTCATAGCGGCGAGAGCGGATGGGTTGCGCTTACAGATAAATATTTCCTCTCTGCGGCCATCGCGCCGTCCGGCCAAACCATGACGACGACATTTGAGTCGAAAAATCTGGATGGCTCCGAAGTCTATGAGTCGCGTTACGAACTCTCCCCGATGACAATGTCAGCAGGCTCAAGCTTTGAAAGCACGGGTCACGTTTTTGCGGGCGCGAAAGAAACAAAACTTCTGGCCACATATAGTGAGCAGCTCGGCGATGATAAATTAGATTTCGGCGTTGATTTCGGAAATATCCTATGGCCGCTCACCCGTCCGATGACATCCGGTCTAAACTGGCTGGGCCGCACGACAGGCAATTACGGCGTCGCGATTTTGATTATGACGCTCTTGATTAAGCTGGTGCTCTTCCCGCTCAATAATAAAGCCTATGCCAGCCAAGCCAAGATGAAGGCCGTTCAGCCTAAAATGAAAAAGCTCAAAGAACTTTATGCTGATGATCCGCAGGCCATGCGCGTCAAGACGATGGAAATGTATAAAAAAGAAGGTGTGAACCCTGTTGGTGGTTGTTTGCCCATGATCCCGCAAATCTTCATTTTCTTCGCGCTCTATAAAACGCTTCTAATTAATGTCGATATGCGCCACGAGCCTTTCTTTGGCTGGATTCGCGATTTGACCGCCAAAGATCCGCTCTCCATCTTGAACGGATTTGGCATTTTGCCATGGGACGGCGTCCCGATTGCCTTCCTCTCGCTCTTTGCGATTGGTCCGCTTGCGCTCATGTATGGCGCCTCTATGGCTGCGATGCAGACGCTAACCGTTAATGCCGCAACGGATCCG
>CALLBH010000021.1 GCA_938001945.1 uncultured Robiginitomaculum sp. | reverse complement strand
CCCATAAATGCAAAGACCTGCGCGCCATTGGCATTATGCGACACGGGTTGCGGCATATCCGGAATTTCTAAATCGCTCATGATCCTGTCCTTAAATCTTCTGCAAGCATAGAGACTTCAACCGTCGGCATTTGCTTGAGTTTATTGGGCAAGAGCGCGTCTAGCAGAATAAGGTTAAAATGCATTCCGGTGACGCGAACCGTGACAACGGGCGATAATGTGGCAGGGTTTCCGGCAACGCCTAATCCTGTGCCTTGATATTCAACTGTGACATGACGCGGACGTATGTCTTGCTGCACATCGCAAATCCCCATGCGCAGTTTTGTTGTCGAAGCGCAGGCATTATCTCCGTCAGGGCCATATAAAATCGTCGACATCGCCGCCGCGTCATATGTCCCGCCGCTACAGCTCTGGCTCTCGCCTGAGCAGACACGCGAATATGCCGGCATGGCGTCGCCCGCATTCGTATTATTCCCTAGTCCCGTCATGGCGGTCATATCACCCGCAACAGGATCATGGGTGACGGCGATGCGCGCGCCAATATGGGCGGCCTGGCGCACTTCGTGATATTGGAAAAACCCCACGGCCAGTTCGACCATGCCAATCGTGGCAACACTCATAATCGTCGTCAGCAGGCTAAATTCCACTGCAGTCGCGCCGGATTGGTCGCTCTTAAATGTTCGGAAATGACGCATCATTAAGTGCTACCCAAAATGCGTTCTTCGTAACGCGAGCGGATCGTAATCCCGCCCGGGCTCATCATTGTGACAATTCCAAAACCTGTATAATTGGCCTCAGAGGATAATATGACCGTGCGGATGCTGGCGCCGCCGCGATAATCCCCATTATTATTTTGCTGATTGCGGTAGCTAATCGCGACATCGGCAATGCTCCAGCCATTAATGCGCGGATCCGTACCTGTTGTTGATCCTGTTACCGCGAGGTAACGCGCTGGCGTTTCTAGAGCTTCAGGAGTCGAAGACCGCGCCAGAAAATTACCTGCCGAGACAAGGCCGCTACTCATGCGATGTTTTTGTAATAGGAGATTGCCATAATCCGCCGTGCCAAACCCAAGTAGTAATAGCACGGGCAAGATGAGCGCCGCTTCCGCCGCCATCGCCCCGCGCGTATTACGCCATATGGATTTGCGCAGCATCATCTATCGCGCCAGCGCAATCTGGTCACGGCTCTGCACATCTGTGCCGTCAAGCAAGCCAACAAATTCGACATACATTTCTGTTTGCGCATCGACCCCAACAGGCTCGGTCAGAAAAAACTTTCCAAAAGCTAAGACGGGTACGGGACCAACATCTTTGTCGGTCATGTCATGAAGGCTATTTTGAGCGCCGCAATTAATTATCGCCGCCGTAATAACGCGGCGGTCAATATCACCAGCGTAGCCACCTTCGCTATGGCATTGGGGTGTACCCTCTTCGGGCGTATTCACATTGTTTTGGCCATAGCTTTGCTTGCCGGGAATTTTACCCGAGTCTATTTCCCATCGATACATTTCATAGCGACCTGGCGGCGTTGTCGGCGAGACCGTCCCACTGGCATGATTAAACTGATAGGTCGTGCCGTTTACATTTAAACTACTGGCCAAATTATGATTGACGCGGACATATTCGACAAAGTCCCAATTCCCATCGCCAATGAAGCCGCCCTCAATCGTCGCCGTGCTGCTTGAATTAGCGGGGTTATTGTAACTTAGCGTGTTGCCTTCGCCGTCACGCGGCAATCCAAATGCGGCAGATGATTTCACCACAGCGCATGATTTTGCGCTTCCGCCTTTGGCGCTAGCGGCCGCATAGCCTTTTGTGACGTTCCGCGCCGGAGCATAGCGTGGGTTGCTGGTATATTCAGGTTTCTTAAACGTGCCTTTGAACATATCAAAACGCGTATTGATGGCTTCATCAATACCGGCGATTTCACCACTGCGAACACGTACGCCAGATGAGGTGAAATAAGTGTTGGGAACATCAATGGCAAAAATATCTTTGAAGTCGTTTGCCGAGGTCGAACCTTGCTGCGAGAATGGGTCCAAATAGCCCCATGTTCCGGCAACAAATTTTCCGTTTCCGCCGCCCGGATTAACCAAGCGAATTTGGCGGCGACGCTCATTAGGATCATCCGCCGCTTCGAAAATCGTGACATTGCTTCCCTCATAGGGGTTACAGACAAACATGGGTTGTCCGCCGCGCGTCCCAAATGAAAACCCTGCCGTTGAGGTGCTTTGCAAGGAGACCTTCGCCAGACCTTTGGAGAGTTTCGGCGGGAAGAGTGTTTTCACATTGCGCGGGGCCAGCGTGACTTCAACATAGCGCGCCGCGTGGGGGTCCGTTGTGACCAAGCTCTCATCCGCTGTCTCATAACTATTGGCAGGCTGCTCTGTCAGGAAGCGAACAGATTGCACCGCAACAGCGCCGGAAGTTTCCGAAAAGGTTTCACTGTTGGATACCAATGTCGTCATGGCGCGGTTTGCGCGAGTCAGAGAATCTGATTTGCCATCAAGCTCAGCAGCCGCCGCGCGCGCGGCAGAATCGGCGGCGCTTTGCATTTGCTGGTCGAGATTATAAACGCGCGAGACATCCACAGCGAGCGCCCCACCGGAAACCATGACGGGCGCCCCAACGGCCGCCCAAATCATCACGCCACCGCTCACATCGCGGGCAAAGCGTTTCGCGAATTTTCCCCATTTCATTGTCGTCATTCCTAACTCCTGATGCCCCCGGGCCCGTGAAGTTTAATTTATTGCGTCGCTTCATTTACCGGCGGCGTTACTTTGCCTGTGCGATAACGCTCACGCGCGGCGCGGCGCAGTTCCGTATTTTCCGGAATGAAGGTATTTTGTTTCTGAACATCTGTTGGCGGCACAAATTGCACCGCTTTGTTTTTTGCCGTGGCCTGACCCATCTCCCCAGAGAGGGCAGGTTGTGACGTGGCGCAGGCCGTTAGCATCGCGCTGGCGGCGAGCAAAATGAATGTGGTCTTCATCGTTAATATCCTATTGTAGCGCGTAGCCGTAATCGCCGGACAATCCTGTCTTGG
>CALLBH010000020.1 GCA_938001945.1 uncultured Robiginitomaculum sp. | reverse complement strand
CGACCCGCACCAGTTCCGTTTATCGGTAAGGCTTTAGCCGAGGATAAGAGCAGCGGATGCTTGCACCTCATCATCGATGTGGATGATGGTTATCGGATAACATTTAGACCCTATTTCGAACCGTCCTTTAACGGGTATGTTTTGGGCTATTATGGGTATTATTTGCGTATATCGGATTACCGCGTCTATCATTCCCATTATTACGCAAAACTTATCGGTTTAAATGCAAAAGGGCTTCTGTTGCCTATTCAGCGCCTATAGGCGGTAAATTGCCGATACAAGTATAGGGACAGTAAGGGCCAAGTTGGGGCCTATTTAGCCCTAAGATAGCGCAGGGTCATTTTACGGGAACGGTATCGGCAATTACCGGGAAAGTATCGGTAAATGTATCGATACACGACTCGACACCGTATCGACTCATTTGAGGGCTATATAACCCTTTAGAGGGGTCAAATAGGGGTATTAGCTGGCGTCATGGGTAGGGTTATAAATAGCGCATTAAAGCGCTCACTTTATTAAGAGTAAAAAATCGAGTTATAACCGATTAGCTAAACGACACCCTAATCGGTTTTATCGATTATTTATCGTTTAAAATAGACCACATTAATCTGCACAATCTTTAGTCCGTTATTGAATACGGTTTTTAATGCATTCTTTATCGGTTTTTGACGTTAAATAGCCGTATAAACGGATAGGGTCGAATCTTGCCTCAAATAGCCCTTTAATGGGTTTAATAGGGGTTAAAGTGGGGTCGGGTGGCGTTAAAGGAGGCGTCAAAGCTGGGGTTATGTTGAGGGTAAGTATAGCCTTCAACAACCGTCAAGCTTATCAAAATTCTTCGGCAGTATGACGGCGCTTATGCGCTTCAATCCAATCGAGAACATCTCGGCGCTGATAGCGGATAGACCGCGCGGAGACTTTGACATATTTCGGGCCGCCCCCGCGCTGCCGCCAATTCTGTAACGTGCGTTGCGAATAACAGATCAAATCAGCCGCTTGCGCTTCCGTTAAGAGTTGATCGGGATTGTTTAGCGGTTGACTCATAGCGCGTTATCAAGGGTCTCAGTTACCCCGTCTGATTACGCTAGATGACCATTTAAAGCACTGAGTAGCTATGAGATGTTTTTAGGGTGTAGAGCCGCAATGGTTTTAGAGCGTCTTTCGAACAACGCCCTGACGCCATGTTCTAGGCTTGCATATGTAATAGCGGGGTGAATAATCATGAGAGAGTTATAGGCAAATTCGGTAAAGCGCTTTCTGCCATTTATGCCGTCTTTGCCATCATGTTTAAAATTGCGCCCCATACCGCCCGTCCACAGCTCATAAGCCTGTTCAAGCCAAACTCTTAAAGCCAGATTACCCTTTGGGCTTTTAACGCCTAGCTTCATGAATTGCCCCATAGCTGTTTGGGGAATGACCGAGCGTAGATTTATGAGCCCGTCAATCATAGTCTCTAAATTAGTAAAATAGAGCGCGGCGTTATTTGTGTTTTCATCAAATTGTAGATGTGAATGCGATTGTGTTTGTTCAACCATTGCCAGAATGGTGTAAAGCGTGCTGTCTTTTGCTGGAAGTAAATCTTTTAACTTTTGCGCCGCCCTCTCTATTTTTTTCAACTCCTCAAAACCATCAATTACATCTTCATTCACGAGAGGTACTAGAGCGTACATAATATGCGTTTTCGCCATAAAGTCTAAGCCTTGAAACACGTCATAAATTTGTTCAGGGGCAAGCTTTGTGTCCTCAATAATCTTAGTTTTCTTGTTTTCAAAATATCCAGCATAAGGCGACATAAAGAACTGGCTCAGAATCAAGTTCATCCCGTCAATGGCGGTTATATCATCTGGCAAGATTGGCATTTTCACAGCCATATCGAGTATGTGTTCAGATAAGACGGGGCAAGTCCCCGCCCCTGCTAATTCAGCCTTTAGTTTTACGAGGTTCATATGAGCTTATCGTTTCAAGAAATGGATATTATCAGAGGTATCTCTACGAGGATTCGATTGTTTTAAAATAGAACCTATGCCTTCACTGGCCTGTAATAATTCTTTATCGGCTAGATGCGCGTATCGCATTGTTGTTGCGATTTGTGAATGCCCCAAAAGTTTACTCACAACAGCTAAAGGCGTTCCACCCATAACCGCATGGGAGGCAAAAGTATGTCGCAAATCATGTATTCTAACGTCCTCAAGCCCTGCCCTCGCCCTTACACGCCGCCATGACTTTTGTAAGTTCACAATAGGCTTTCCAGCAATCTCACCGCATATCACATAGTCATTATCTTCTTGGCGTATCGTATCTCGTAAGATTTGCATTGTGTCAGCGTTTAGCGGCAAGCGCTTATAACCTGTTTTCGTATCGGGAAATTCCACACGGTTTCCTTTTATATAACTCCATTTGAGCGTTCTTATTTCGCCAAGCCTGCAACCTGTTAGAATGAGGAGTTTAAAAGCCGTTATTGCGTATTGGCTAATCTGACCTTCATTTTTAATATCGTCCAAAGTCTTCCAGAGAATAGCTAATTCCGTCTCATCTAAAAACCGATGACGGCGTGTCTCTTTATATCGCTCAATCTGGGTGCAAGGATTCGTAGCCCCATCGCGCAAACCCCATTTTTCACATAAGTTAAATATTTTTGATAACACGCTTATTGTACGGTTAGCTTGCGTAGGTGTATCCTTCATTTTGAGATGCAAAGCCTGAACCTCTTTATGCGTAATATCAGCAACTTTTCGCGCCCCCAAGGCAGGCAGGATATAAGCTTTTAAGTTATGCCTATAATCTGATTGCGTCGCAGGCTTTAGTCTTATGGAAACATGTTCCGAGATAAAGCGTTTTGCAACAATCTCCAAAGTTGGCGAGTTACGGCCCTCACCGATGAATTTTGCAGGGCTTTTCCCCTTGGCAATTTCACCAAGCATGATCTTAGCGTCGCGCCTCGCATCATGGACGGTCAGCTTTCCATAATGACCAATGCGGAAACGCTGTGTCCGGCCCGCATGACGGTATTGCACAACAAAGGTTTTTTTGCCCTTAGGCGAGACCCGCAAGCCAAAACCTTTTAACTGCTCATCCCAATAGAATTGATCTTTGCCTGTGAGTTCAAGGCTATCAATCTTTGACTTTATCAACTTCAAAATAATCTCCATCCAAATTTGGAAGCAATTTGGAAGCACATTCACAGCGAAATGTGACGTGCCTTAGAGTCATGTAGAGTAGTGAAAATCTAAAATTGTCAATAGTTTCAGATATTTATGCTCGTGTGGGGTAATGGAACGTAAACGGCAGTAATAACCTAAATTAGTTTTGTAATCAGGGGGTCCGCGGTTCAAGTCCGTGTGGGGGCACCATTTTCCTATCATAGCAAGTTGCGTAAGCCTCTGAAAAGTCTCGGAAAATCCCTCTTTCCTGCACTTTCCACACGGTAACTCGCGCGATTTGCCTCACTTCTTGCCTTACAAAAGGCTGCACAGGAGATGGCAGGATGAAAGCGATTAGACGGCCCGACCAATACCTAAGGTTACGCGGTGATATTTGGCATTACGTGCGCCGAGTACCCAAGGCGGTCAGCCATATAGACGTCGCAGATTGACATACCGTTCCCTTGATACCGATAGCTGCAAGCCGGCCCGCCAATGGAGAGGCATATTTGCCGATGCAGATCGACAATGCTGGCATGTGATAGTGCCGAGCCGTTTCCGTACAAGGCTAAAAGAGGCTAGTTATCGTGACGCAAGCCATCATGTTCGCGAGCTAGGGTAAAGCTATGAGCCAATGGAGTTTGTCGTTATCAAGCTTCCGATTTAGGCCATCTGTTTGATTTCAGATTGGTGTTGGAATCAATCTGTGGTTCTTCGTCTTAGCTGCTCGTCATAAAGCGACGGCACATCGTTCATGGGGTAGTTTAGCCGTTCAATATACGGGGGAGGGACGTATTCGACGTCGAAATTTCTGTTTCCTGATATGCCAACTATTCGCGCGTCGGGCCCTTCTGCGCTTCCGCGCAAGGTTACGGTTTCATCGCGCTCTGCTCCGCTGAGGACATTGACCTTTAAGTTCCATGTGGTGTTGAAACGTCCGTGTCCAGGCTGCCAATAGCCTGCGCCGCTGCCGTCCCATATGGGGTAATATGGCCCGGTCTCGTCTCGCCGCGCGGCGACTTTGACGGTGATGTTATCAAACAAATTTTGATGATTGGCGCCCGCATGTTGATCCAGAACCGCGGCTTCATTGACGATGGCATTTTGAAACACGCATTTGGTCGATTGCGTATTCAAGCTAAGCGAATGAATGGCCGGATTATTGACCGTCAGGTTTTTCACAAGGACATTGTGAACATTGCCCGCGTGAACAGAATAATGCGCGGCGCGGGTTCCTGTGGTTTCAATATTAGCGATGGTGATATTGGCACTGTTATAGGATAGCACGCCTGTGTCGCCATTATGGACACTGACGTCGCGAATCCAGCCATTGAACACACTCGTAAGATAGATCGCATTATATCCGCGCTCCAGATGATGTCCAAAGGCGGGCGAGTCGGGGAAAGAAATGTGTATGTCCTCAATCCCAACATTTTCGATGTGATCCCAGCGCGCAAATTGAGCAGGGATCTCGCTTGAGATGTCATGCAGCAACGGGTCGCTGATCGTCACGACATTACTGCTCATTCCTAAAATTCTTGTCTTTTGACGCACGAGCGGGCGCTCAGGAAATGTCCAATGATGAGAGCCGATTTTCTTACCGGTATCGCCTGTGCCATACATCTCTTTGAGTAGGGGGCCGTCTTCGCCCCGGCGATTAAGCCATTGCAGCTCAACCGCATCGCCAATTTGCAGATATCCAGCATTTGAAACTTTCACCTCACGCGTTCCCGCTTTGCCGGAATGGGCTTCGGTTAACACGTCAATTTTTGGATCTTCGCTTTCAAGGTAGGCCGCCGCGCGGGTGCCGTCTTTTTGTATCCAGATAAACCCGCCGCTCCATGAATATTCTGAGAAAAGCGTATCTATATTTTTATCTGCCTCGCGTTGGCGTTTATCATATTTTTTTAAATATTCGCGAAGCTCATCCAGTGAGTCGGTTTTGTCGACCATTTGAAGCGGGCGGGGGAAGTGAAGGTCTGTCCCTTTGGGCCCCGAACCTGCGCCGCGCAAGACAATATCACCGCGCTGAATTTTCAATATTTCAGAGACAATGATCCGGCCGGCGGGGAGTTTGATGATGACGGGACCACGCGTTTTATGTGCCGCGTCGAATGCCTTTAACATGCCGGCTGAGTCGTCAATATCGTCATCCGCAATAACGTCATAATCGGTCACGTCGATGACTTTGCCCTTTAAAACCGGGATCTCGCCAATGCCATGATTATAGCCCGCATAAGAAAAATCGGGCAGGTAGGTATCTTGCATCACTTCGGCATCACTTAAGATTTTGAGCGGCTCTTGATCATGCGCCGCGCAGACGCAAGATATCGAAAGAATACAGACCAAGCTAAATCCGCCTGCGATGGTTTTTAGAACCGCGCTCATCTTAAGATGCCGCAGGAGTTTCAGGCACAAGAACGATATCAATGTCGTAGGTCTTGCTACAGGTCACGGTGCTTGTCTGCCCGCTATAGGCTTGGTGAACACCCGTGATGGCACCTGTTGTAATCGCCATACCTTTTTTAAGGGGCATGCCGCGGCGCGCCGCATTTTCTAAAACAAAGCGGAAAGATAGCATCGGTCCCGGCGGCGTTGCCGTGCCAAAGCTTTTGCCATTGATGATGGTTTCAACCGACCAATCTTCGAGCTTGGAGCTTGCCCAGCCGGGAAGCTCTTGACCGATAATCAGGCCATTATTATTCCCGAAATCAGAGATCGTCACAAGCGGCCCCATATTATTGATGTCCGGGAAGGGACTGCTGGCAATTTCAACGCCCATATGCACGGCGCCGACATAATCTTGCGCGTCTTCCATAGACCAATCCATTTTACCCTCGGGGGCATCCTTTTTGACGATGATCACGATTTCGCCTTCGATAGCGGCGAAGCCATCTGCAAAGACCGGCATGTTGAAACAAGGGCCTTCGGTCATGTAAATTTGGTTTTCGAAAACGGGTCCGGCGAGTTTTGTTTCATTGAACCGTGTGGCGTAGTCGCCGCCGATGCCGCCAATTTTCCACCCCGCGACTTTATGCGGCCACATTTTTATAGCGGCATCTTGAATGGCATAGGCCTGCTCTAAATCTTGGGGCACAGGACCGGGATATTTCTTTAGGCTTCCCGCCTCTAATCTTGCCGTCGTAAAGGCCTTTGCAATGTCTTCAGCCGTCGCAGAATAAGATGCCATAATGAAGTGTCCTCGGTTTTGTGTTGTACTCATGTCTAATTTTAGGTCATTATAGGTAACCGGTGTCAGCATGCCAATGCTGAACTTAATAAATCACTCTAGCTGTGCCTTTGAGCATAAGTATGAGGGTGAAAATCAATAGGACGGTGTGAGTCTGCGAGAGGCTTGCTGCAATTATGACGACACAACGCGATAAAGATACGATTACGATCAACGACGTCGCCCGCTTGGCAGGCGTATCAAAAAAAACTGTTTCGCGCGTGATTAATAATGCCTCTGGCGTGAGTGATAAAACACGCCTCGAGGTCAAGAGAATCGTCAAAGAAACGGGCTTTGTGCCTAATCCACAGGCGCAGGCCTTGGCCTTTCGCCGCTCTTTTCTGATTGGCTTGATTTACGATAACCCAAGCCCGCAATATATCGTCAATATTCAGCGCGGTATTTTGGATGCTTTAAAAGGGACGCGCTATCAACTCGTTCTGCGGCCCTGTAATCGCACAGACTCTGATTATCACGATCAGGTCTTATCCTTTGTCCAGCAACATAATCCCTTTGGGCTGATATTTGTGCCCTCTGTATCCGAAGATCTAGAGCTCTCGGCGAAGCTTAAAGATAGAAATTGTCACTTTGTGCGCATTGCCTCTGTTGATCTTAATGACCCCGCGCATCAGATTAAAACTGCGGATGCGCAAGGTGCAAGGCTCGCCGCGCGTCATTTGGCAGAGCTGGGGCATAGCAGGATTGCGCATATTCACGGACCCGAGCTTTTCATGTCAACGCATGAACGGCGCGCGGGATTCAAGGCAGGGCTTGAGGAATTTGGCCTAAAGCTTGAACCCAAATTGACCTTAGAAGGGGCCTATACTTTTGACTCGGGTGTAGATTGCGCGGCATCTTTGCTACGCGGCCCAAACCGCCCCACCGCGATTTTTGCGGGTAATGATGAAATGGCTGTAGGGGTTTACTTTGCGGCGCGCGAAGCAGGGCTTCGCATTCCGCAAGATCTTTCTGTTGTGGGATTTGATGATACGCCAATCGTGTCCAGGATTTCGCCGCCCATGACGGTGGTTCGATCTCCGATCCGAGAATTTGGCGGTTACGCAGCCCAGCTTTTAATGAGCTCAGACAAGCTTGAGGCCGCGGATGCGCCAACAGAGCCTCAAAGCGTGCAGTTAAATATGGTTGTTCGTGAATCCACTTCTGCGCCCAATAATTTGAAAAACGGCTCTTGAGATAGCGCTAGATCTCGCTTATGACACCGGTTACCATAGATAAGATTTTCTGAGGAGATATTCATGTTCAATAAGACTTACCACGCCACCCACCCTGATATGATGGAAGGTGTAAGTAATGAACAATTGCGGGATCGCTATATCGTTTCGGGTCTATTTATCGACGATGAGATTAATCTAAATTACTCCCATAATGAGCGCTTTGTGATTGGCGGCGTGGCCCCGGTGAAGAATTCGGTTTCCCTTCCCAGCCAAGTGGTACCGGAATCAGCCAAGGGTCATCCGTTTCTAGAACGCCGCGAACTTGGCGTGATCAATATCGGTAGCGGTAGCGGTACAGTCACAATCGATGGCACAACGCACAACCTCAATAAGTTAGACGGATTGTACATTCCAATGGGAAGCGCAGACGTTGTTTTTGCATCTGATGATGCGTCAAACCCAGCGAAATATTATCTGCTCTCCACGCCGGCTCATAAAGCCTATGACGTCGTGAAAATCTCAATTGACGAAGCGGTGCCGCTAGAGCGCGGGTCGCTGGCTGAGAGTAATGAGCGCATTATCTATCAATATATTGTCCCGACGACAGCCAAATCTTGCCAGCTTCTTTTGGGCCTGACGATCCTCAGCGAAGGGAGTGTTTGGAACACGATGCCGCCGCATCTGCATGATCGCCGCTCGGAAGTGTATCTTTATTTCGGCCTAGAAGACGGCGCGCGCATGTTCCACTTTATGGGCGAAGAAGATAAAATCCGTCACTTAGTTATGGATAATGAAGAAGCCGTGATTTCTCCGCCGTGGTCCATCCATATGGGCTCCGGGACGAAAGCTTATTCCTTTATTTGGGGCATGGGCGGCGAGAACCTAGACTACACAGACTTGAGTGTCTGTGACATTTGCCAGCTTCAATAATGTTTGATCTCTCCGGAAAAACAGCGCTCGTTACGGGCGCCAATACAGGGCTCGGGCAGGGCATGGCTCTGGCGCTTGCGCAGGCGGGCGCTGACATTGCTTTGATTGGGCGGTCGGAGCCGACGGAAACTTTGGCAAAAATTGCTAAGATTGGCGTGAAGTCTCACTCCATATTAACTGACCTCAGCAGCGCAGATGGCGTTGCTGATATTGTTGCCGAAGCCGCGTCAGAGTTAGGCCGCGCAGACATTCTGGTGAATAATGCAGGCATCATCAAACGTAATGAGGCCATCGACTTCACACCGGGTGAATGGGATGCGGTGATGGACGTTAATCTGCGCACATTGTTCTTCCTCTCGCAAGCGTTTGCGCGCCATCTTGTGGCCGAGAAAAAGAGCGGCAAAATTATCAACATTGCCTCTATGCTGACCTTTCAGGGCGGCATTCGCGTGCCGTCTTACACGGCATCGAAAAGTGCCGTTGGTGGCCTCACCAAAGCGCTCGCCAATGAATGGGCAGGCCACGGCATCAATGTAAACGCCATTGCGCCGGGTTATTTCGCGACCAATAATACAGCCGCTTTGCAGGCCGATGAAAAGCGCAATGCAGAGATTTTGGGACGTATCCCGAGCGGGCGTTGGGGCAAGCCCTCTGATATGGGCGGAGCAATCGTTTTTCTCGCTTCTGCGGCGTCTGATTATGTTCAGGGCATTACATTGCCTGTAGATGGAGGATGGTTATCCCGATGATTTTAAAACGAACACTGATATCAATCGCCGCGACATGCGCGCTTTTGGGCTGCTCCAAAACCGAAGCGCCGCGCGCCAGCGCGACGGAAAATACAGAGATCGCCCTATCCGACGTACCGCAAAGCGTCAGTGATGTCGTCATGGCTGCGCGAACAGATTTCACGATGACAGAGGTCGTCAAGAAAGTGCGTGATGGACGTGTCTATTATGATGTTGAGGGCGAGCTTCCCGGCGGAGATGAGATCGAATTTGACGTTCTAATGACAGAGCAGGGGCCGCAGATTGTAGAAGTTCAGCGCGATATGGCGTTTGCAGATGTTCCCCAAAATGCGCGCGAAATTACCACCAAAGCCAATACAGATGGACTTGAAATTGTGAGGGTGATTGAAAGCGTCCAGACGGATGAGTCCATAATCTATGAAGTGTTTGTCAAAGGACATCCCGGCGACCCACGCTTTGAGGTTCGGGTTCAAGACGGGCAGGCCGAATTACTTGCCTCGCGCTGGAAGCATTAAAGAGCATGACGACGCGGCGGCAGATTTTAATTGGATCGGCAAGCGCCGCGCTTCTGCCGGCGTGCAAAGCGGGTAATCTTAACCGTCCGCTTCTGGCGACCGATCATCACCCCGAAGGCTATCCCACTGTCGCCGCCGTGCGCCATATGGGCGAGCTGCTTAGCGCTCGCACCGATGGCCGCCTGAATGTGAAAATGTTTGCAGGCGGGCAGCTGGGTTCAGAGCGTGATACTCTGGAAATCACGACATTTGGCGGGCTAGATATTAACCGCGTTGCAATTGCCCCGCTCAATGCAATTGAGCCGATGACGATTGTGCCATCCCTGCCATTTCTATTTCGCTCGACCGCCCACATGCGCATGGCATTGGACGGTCCGGCAGGTGATGAAATTCTTGCCTCTCTGAAACCGCACGGCCTTATTGGCCTGTGTTTTTACGACTCCGGCGAGCGTTGTTTTTATAACACGAAAAAACCAATTTTGACGCCAGAGGATATGAAAGGTATGAAAATTCGGGTTCAAAATTCCGACCTTTATGTCTCGATGATCAAAGCGCTTGGGGCTGACGCGACGCCGATGTCGCTAAGCGAAGTCTATCAGTCTCTGGTTCAAGGCGTGATTGACGGGGCCGAGAATAATTGGCCGTCCTATCAAAGCGGCGGTCATTATACCCCCGCGCCTTATTACAGCCTAACCCGCCACGTCATGGCCCCCGAAGTTTTAGTTATGTCCGCAAGCCGCTGGGAAAAACTCTCAACAGGTGACCGCGACATCGTTATGCAGGCGGCGAAAGAGTCTGTGCCCTTTATGAGGGATCTTTGGGACAAGCGCGTGAATGACGCGCGCGCGGCGCTTTTAGGCGAAGGTGTCAAGGCCAATGAAGTGGCTGACCTGTCCGCCTTTAGCGCCAAGATGAAACCCGTGTGGGATCGCTATGTTGTCACGGATCGACAAAAGGCGTTGGTCAAATCTATCGAGAATTTGGAGGCCTGATGTCAACGAAAGTCCTTGCCCGTGTCACACGCAGCGCCGCTGATCTGCTTATGATCGTTTCGGCGATAGGTCTTTTGCTCATGACCTTAATTGTTGGCTGGCAAGTTTTTGGGCGTTTTGTTTTAAATTCCAGTCCGTCATGGTCAGAGCAAAGTGCGCTGACATTGATGATATGGTTCGTATTTCTGGCGGGCGCCGCGGGCGTGCGCGAAGGGTTTCATATCCGTATTATTGCCGTTGAAAATGCGTTGCCTAAACCTCGGCGTAAACTGTTACGTATCGCGTCGAATGTAGTGGTGGGGCTTTGCGGTCTGGCCATGCTCTGGTGGGGCGGTGAGTTGGTCGTGCGCACATGGAGCCACGTTATTCCCTCGATCGGCCTGCCGCGCGGCATGGCCTATCTGGGCATTCCCATTGCGGGCGCGCTGATAGCTCTGTTCTCATTAGAAAGAATTCTGGACGACCCGGAGGACGCATTTATTGCTCCGGAATTAGAGGAGGCCGTTTAATGGAAATCCTCGTTCTACTTATTGTCCTCATCATCTTGCTCGCGATGGGCGTGCCGGTAGCGTTCTCACTATTGGGATCTGCGATGGCGACATTCCTCGTTCTTGATATTCCCATGATTGTCGCTTTTCAGCGCATGGCGTCGGGGGTGAGTGTATTCTCGCTGATGGCGATACCGTTCTTTATTTTTGCCGGCGATTTAATGTATCGATCGGGGATAGCCGAGCGCCTTGTCCAAATTGCCGAAGGCACATTTGGTCGCCCGCGCGGCGGCTTGGGGCTGGTTAATGTCGGCGCCTCCTCGCTTTTTGGCGCAGTGTCCGGCTCTGCCATTGCCAGCGCCTCGGCCATGGGCTCAACCCTAATGCCGTTGATGAAAGAGCGCGGCTATGACGGGGACTACGCTGTTAATGTCACGGTGACTGCCGCTATCGTCGGCCTGCTTATTCCGCCATCGCATAATATGATTATCTACTCCGCCGCGTCGGGGATTGGCGTCTCAATCGGTGATTTATTTTTAGCGGGTATTGTCCCGGGCGTGTTAACCGCAGCTCTTCTCATGTGTGTTGCGTGGCGCGTCGCTGTCAAACGCGGCTATGCGGGCGGTAAGTTCCCGGGTTGGAGAAGCCTTGCCAAAGCGGTCCTCTTTGCTGTGCCGGGTTTGCTGACGGCAATCATTATTATGGGCGGTATTTTATCGGGTATTTTCACGGCTACAGAAAGCTCTTCGATTGCGGTGATTTACACCATGCTGATTGGTCTGTTCGCGTATCGCACTTTAGGGCTTAAATCCTTATTCAAGGCGGCCAGAGAGTCCGTGAAAATTACCGCTATGGTCATGTTGATTATCGGCTCAGCGACAGCCTTTGGTTATGCGCTAGCTATTCTCGAAGCCCCAACACAGCTCGCCAGCTTAATCACGGCAGTCACGGATAATCCGATTGCGGTGCTTTTGATCGTCAATGTTATCTTGCTTTTGCTCGGGACATTTATGGATATGTCCCCGCTCATCGTTATCATGACTCCAATTCTGTTACCCGTCGTTATGGCGGTTGGCGTCGACCCAGTTCACTTCGGGATTATAATGATGATTAATCTAGGTATCGGCCTTGTAACCCCGCCCGTCGGTTCAGTCTTATTTGTTGGTGCAGCCGTAGGACAAATACCTGTCGAAGATGCGGTGAAAACGATATGGCCGTTTTATTCTGCGCTTATTATTGCGCTTCTGCTGATTACATTTGTTCCGCAGATTTCACTCGCGCTTCCCGCGCTCTTCTAGTTCACATTCCATTTGGCGGAGTGAAAATGCCATGCGGTTTGAATGATGTTCTTTAAACCTGAATGGCGTGCCGTAAATTCAAGCACATCTTTGGCGCGCTGCGGGTCGGCATAAAGACGGGTTAAATCGCCGTCTCTGCGCGGGGCATCGTCATAGGGGACCGGCAACCCTGTGACAGTCTCGATCATCTTTAAAATTTCAAGATTGCTCACGCCCTTGCCTGTGCCGATATTGACTTCGGCGGCGGTGAGGCCCGCCTCGAATTTCTCTAGCGCGCAGATATGGGCATCGGCAATGTCATTGACATGGATATAGTCGCGAATACATGTCCCGTCGGGTGTGTCGTAATCGGTTCCAAAGATTTTCATCTTGCCGCGAAGCCCCGCTGCTGCGGCGAGCGCGATTGGAATAAGATGCGTTTCAGGGTCATGCTCTTCGCCTATTAAACCGCTCTCATCAGCGCCCGAGGCGTTGAAATAACGCAGCGTCACATAGTTTAATCCATAGGCTTTGTGATAGCTTTGAATCATGTGCTCAATAGCGAGTTTCGTTTTGCCATATGTCGAAAATGGATTTTGAATTTGGCTCTCAAGCAGCGGCATTTGATCTGTCTCGCCATAGGTCGCGCAGGTCGAGGAGAAAATCAGATTGTTGAGTTTTGCAGCCCGCATTCCATCAAGCAAATTCAGTGCGCCGACGACATTATTCTCGTAAAACTCTGCGGGGGCTTTTTCACCGATGCCGACTTCAATTGAACTGGCTAGATGCACGACTGAAATGGCGTCTTTATGTTTTTCGCACGCCGTGAGTGTCTGGGATTTATCACGCAAATCCACAACCTCGAGCGGCCCCCATTGCACGGCATGTTCGTGTCCGCTGCCGAGGTTGTCAAAGGTAACAGGGACGCCGCCATGGCCCGCGATGGTTTTGCAGACATGGCTGCCAATATAGCCCGCGCCGCCGACAACGATAATTTTTGCGCCTTTAAGGTCGTAGTTCATTAGGCCACCCAGAATGCGTCGGGGTTTTGCGCGAATAATTCTGCGCTCCAGTTTTCGACTTTATCCTTGGGAACGCAGGCCACGATACAGCCGCCAAAGCCGCCGCCCGTTTGCCGCGCGCCCAATGCGCCAAGAGTCAACGCGTCGCTGACTAATTTATCAACTTTGGGAACAGTAATTTCAAAATCATCACGCATGGAAATATGACTCTCATTCATTAGCTCACCGAGTTTTTCCATTTCGTGATTGCGCAGGCAAGTCACAGCGTCCACGGTACGGCGATGATCGGTCACGCAGTGCCGCGCGCGGCGATATAGAGTGTCACCCAAAGATCGAAGCGCTTCAAGTTCGCTATCCGAAATCTGACAAATATTATCGTGGCCAAGTGCAGCTTTAATCTCGTCGCATTCTTCCTTGCGGATTTTATAGCGGCCTTCATTGAGCGCGCGGTAAACGCCGGAATGGATAACAGCCATATGATGATCGCCGGGCAAATCGACGAGGTCATAATCCAGCGTATCCGTATGCAAAGCCAGCGCCTGTCCGGGGTGCGCGATGGCTACGGCCATCTGATCCATAATACCGCAAGGCATGCCGATATATTCATTTTCGACGCGCCGCGCCATGACGGCGATGTCTTGATCGCTAAGCTTAGATCCCGCCATGTCGCGCGCCAGTTTCAAGACGCAAACTGTAATGGCCGCAGAGGACGAGATGCCTGCGCCAAAGGGCAGGGTGGTCTCCACAGCAATGTCTGCTCCGCCTTGCATCAAGCCTTCGGTATTGGCGAGCGCGATAGAGCCCGTAATATAATCTGACCAATGCTCTTGCGCGCTATCGGCGACGTCGCGCTGGGCGACGCCTTCAAATTTATCAGAGCGGATTTGGATCGTGCTATCTTTGCGCGGAGACATCGCAACCGTGATGCCGAGCTCTAGAGCTGTCGGTAAAACCATGCCGCCATTATAATCCGTGTGCTCGCCAATGAGATTGACGCGTCCGGGCGTAAAGCCGCTGATTTGAGCAGCATGCCCAAATTTATCTTCGAAATAATGTGTAATCACAGAGTCGCTCCGACTATAGCGCTTTGAGTGTCTTAGCTGCGGTTTCAGGCATAACATCAACAGTGAATGCCCCTGTGGACTGCTCAACGGAGGCCAGATATTTCACGCGGCCCGGCGCGCGCAGAAGCGGATAGAACTGCGCGGTGAAATGAAATTTGTCGCTGGCTTCGCGCGGTGCGGCATGGAGCGAGAGCATGTAAGCCGTCGGGCGCTCGAAAAACGCATCATAGCGGCGAGTCATATCGCCGAGCAGGTGCGCAAAACCGTCTAGCTGCGTCTCAGAGAAATCCCATGGCCCGCGCGCCGCGATATCTGATGTAATCCATGTCTCATAGGGGAAGCGCGCATAAGGCGGGCAGAAGGCCGTCATGCCGCCGGCCTTAGCAACTGTGTACTCCCCGCCAAGTGACTTTAGATGTCCGGCGAGATCATAGCCTGCGTCAAAGGCTTTAGCCGCGTCGGCTTGAACGCGCGGCACGAAAGGAAATCCGTAAATTTGGCCATGCGGGTGATGCAGCGTTACGCCCACTTCATCGCCGCGATTTTCAAACGGCAGAACGAATTCGCAGCCTTGATCAAATAATGACGTATAGCGATCATTCCACGCCGACAGCAGCAGGCGGCGTTTGTCTTGGCCGAGCGTGTAAAGATTGCCCGATGGCATGGGGCTATAGACGATGACTTCGCATCGTCCGCCTGCGCGCATTAACTTAACGCCTTCAATGGCGTCCGGCTTTGGCGCCTGAGCGTGAAGACTGGTAAACTTGTTCTCAAAAACGGCCAGCTCGAAATCCGCAAAGGGAATTTCTGTGGGCGGCCCTCCCGCTACAGAAGGCGCGAGTGGGTTGTCGGCCGCAGAAGGCTTAAAGGTACGATTCTGCCTATGCGCGGCATAGATGTTCCATTCACCGCGTAGGGGGTGATATCGCAATTCTCCACCCTTTGCGACATCATGGTCATCTTCTGCAAGCGGTTTTAGAGTGTGCGGGGCATAGCCATAGAGATACAAATCTCGGCCGTCACGTTTGGTAAAGTGACGACAGTGGACAGTCCGAGTGCCTATTTGCGGCGCGTTATGGACTAAAGTATCAGTCATAGGTTCCATTATTTGCGAAAACGAACATTTTTTAGCCTTTGATTTAGGTCTAGGCTAGCCTAAAATGACAAAATGGGTAATTTAATATCAGGTTACCGCTGTTTTGTGCGTTAGGGCGCGGGTAATGTATGCTTTTAAGGCGCGTTTTCGGGGAAATGAACATTATGGATAAATTTTCGCCCTCAAAGCGCCAGGCCTCCATTCTGCAAATGGTCGAAAAGTTCGGGTTTGTGGCGACTGAGGCCATGGTCACTGAATTTGAGGTGACTCCGCAAACGATTCGTCGTGATTTGAATGAACTCAGTGATCATGGATTGCTGACGCGTTTTCATGGCGGGGCGGGGCAAGCAGCCAGCGCAGAAAATCCGCCTTATGAAGATCGCCTCCATACGGGCGTTGAGGCGAAGCGTAAGATCGCAGAAGCGACAGCCGCTCTAATTCCCAATGGCGCCTCAATATTTTTAAGCACAGGAACCACCATTGAAGCCGTCGCGCAGGCCCTTTTGGGGCATAAAAGACTCCATGTGTTCACGAATAACCTGCATGTGGCGCGGATTTTGATGCAAAATGACACGTTTCAGATTATCGTGTCCTGCGGGCAGATACGTCCCCATGATGGCGGTATTATCGGCGCGGCGTCGGATGATTTTATCACGCAATTTCGCATGGATGTCGGCGTTGTTGGTGTCAGCGGCGTTGATGAAGATGGCTCACTGCTGGAATATGACCCGCAGGAGGTCAAAACAGCGCGAACAATTCTAGAGAACTCTCAAAAGGGTATTTTAGTCGCCGATAGCCTTAAATTTGGCCGCCGCGCGATGATCCGCGTGGGGCACGTCCGTGAACTGGACGCTGTTGTGACGGATAGCGAGCTGGATGCCCATTATCAGACATTATTCGAATCTGAAGGTGTGGAGTGTATTGTTGCAAATGGTGGCGATAATGAAGGCTAATCTTCCTTAAAATATACGTTTTCGAATATAAAACTCTGTTTTAGGTGGCGTAGCGCCGATTAAACGCGTTGTTTGGGTTGTAAATCTGCATAAAAATGTTCGAAACCGATGCAAATAAGCAACAATGTTCGAAAAAGAATATTTTTTGACTTGACCCGCACCTTATCCGAATTACAAATGTTCGATAACGCCATTCACAGAAATGGATGATCGTATCGGTTAGGGAGACAACCAGAATGAAACTTACTCGTAAAAGTATATTGGCCTGTTCAGTTGCTGCGGCAGCAATGGCTATTGCTGTTCCGGCGCAAGCGCAGGACGCACCATTTGAAGATGAAGTCATTGCAACAGGTATTCGGAGCAGCCTAAAACAGTCTTTGGATGTTAAGCGCGACTCCACGCAGGTGGTCGATGCCATCACAGCCGAGGATGTTGGCAAATTCCCTGACAATAACATTGCGGAGTCCTTGCAGCGCATTACAGGCGTCGCCATTGATCGCTCGGGCGGCGAAGGTCAATTTATTACCGTTCGGGGTCTTGGCCCAGAATTTAACACGGTCACTTTGAATGGCCGCACGCTGGCGACAGATAATGATGGCCGCGAATTCTCATTTGACGTTCTGTCTTCTGACATTATTCAGCGCGCAGAGGTCTTCAAGACATATTCTCCAAATCTGCAATCAGGTGGTATTGGCGCAAACGTCAACATCGTCACGAACCGTCCGCTCAGCGGCGGCGCAGGGACGAGTTTTAGCGGGTCCGTTTCCGGCACATATGATACACTTCGCGAAGAAGTATCCCCTGAGGTGTCGCTCGTTGGGTCATGGGCAAATGATGATCGCACGCTCGGTTTCTCTGGCGGTATTTCCTACTCAGATCGCAGCGCACAGCGTGACCGTGTTTTGACAAATGGCTTCTCCGCGCGCGGCGGTGCAGGCTTTATTGATGGCTCGCCGGATGCAACAGGTCTTGATATTTTTGATACGAGCGGTTTCATTTTTGATCCGGCTACGGAGTCGGATGTCAATGGTGATGGCACGATTGATCCAAATGAAGGCGCGACGCTAATCGGCACGGGCCTTCCAGCAAATGCGCGTGTTCAGCAGCAAGCTATTGTTAGCCGAGATATCCAAGACCGTCAGCGCACGACGGTGAACGGAACTGTCCAATTCCGCCCCACAGATACGTTAGAAATTACGGTTGATGGGTTATATTCTGAATTCGACATTCAGTCCTTCGACACGCAGTTCTCAGGCTTTTTCAGCCCGCCATTCATCAACCCCGTCATCGATGCAAATGGGACTGTAACGTCATTCTCGCGCCCGGGACTTGATTTCCTTGCCAATAATCCGGGGATTACAGGAACCGGTCCATCACAAAATGATAATGTGTTGACGTCGAACAACCGCAAGGCTGAGACATATATGTTTGGCGCAAATGTGGATTGGGATGTCAGCGATACATTGACGGCCAATTTCGATGTCTCGACGTCCAAAGCAGACCGTGACGGTATCAACCCGTTCGTCGTTCTGGGGGCTTTGGCACCTGAGTCTCCGCTCATTCAGCTTCCTGGGGATGCAGAGATAACAACACTTACAAATATTGTGGGCGCGCAAGACGCCAGCATTCAGCGCCTCCACTTCGTGAATGTAAATCGCACAGTTGTTGAAGACGAAGTCTTCGAAGCCAAAGGTCAATTTGACTGGGCTGCGAATAATGACATGAATACTGTAATCAGCTTGGGCGCCAGCTATTCAGACCGCACGAAATCACGCGATTTATTCGATAATTTCTCGCCGACGCAAGGCGGCGGAATTTTCTGTGCCTATTGTGGTTACGCGACAGACTTCGACGACAGCATCTTAACACCTGTTGATTTTAGTGGCTTCCTCGATGGCGTCTCTGGCTCTGATCGCATTCCGCTTCAGTTCTTGACAGCGACATTCGAAGACGCGTTCGGACAGCTTAATTCTGACGCCGCAATTTCTGATCCAAACAGATCAGGCCGCGCTGCACTATCAGATGCAGAGCTTCGTGCCCGCCGCGACGCTTCTGGTTCGATTTATGGATTTTACGACCCTGAATTCAATCCAGCAGGCAGCTTTGCGGTAGATGAGACAGTGACGGCAGTGTTCTTCAACTCGTCATGGGAAAGCACGCTATCAGGCGTCCCATATGCGGCAAACTTTGGTTTCCGCGTCGCGCATACCGAAACGGACTCTTCGGGTGTCGATCAACCTGTTGTGCAGTTCCGCGAGTCTGATGGTGATACACAATTGGTTGCGAATTTTGCTGCGCCGATCGATGTTTCCATCAGTAATAGTTACACAAATTTCTTACCATCAGCGAATATTCGCTTTGACCTGACCGATGATAAGATTTTGCGTTTTGCAGTGTCAAAAACCGTAACGCGTCCGACTTTGACATCGCTGGGTGTTGCAAACTCATTTGGCGGGCGTGCAAATGCGCCGACAAGTACGGGTGGTAATCCGACACTTGAGGCCTTTGAGTCGATCAACCTCGATACAGCGTTTGAATGGTATATTGATGATTTAAGTTTCATCGGAGTTTCAGCGTTCTACAAAGATTTTGACAATTTCCTCGAGGCGCGGACTGTTGAAATCATTCGTCCGGTTGTTTTCCCGGCCGGAAACGCCTCAAATCCGACAGCTGCTGATATTACGCGCCAAATCGCGTTCCAAGATACGCGGACGCGTAATGGCGAGACTGGCAGCATTGCGGGTCTAGAACTTGCGGGGCAAAAAGCCTTTGATAATGGCTTTGGCGTGACGGCAAATTATACATATGTGACAAGTGACATTGATCGTCTTGAAGGATCCGGCAACGAAGATCTGGATTATAATGGTCTTTCACCGCACAGCTTCAATGTCAGTGGGTTTTATGAGCAAGGGCCAGTTTCGGCGCGTATTTCATATAATTATCGCGATGAGTTCCTTGTTGCAGCCTTCTCTGATCAAGGTGAGCCGCGTCAGCGAGAAGCTTATGGTCAAGTCGATCTGTCGGCCGCATATGACATTAATGATAACTTCCAAGTCTTTGGTGAAGGCATTAATATTACGGATGAAGATACGCGCGATTTCTCACGTTTTGAGAACCGTTTCTTGACTTATGAAGATACGGGTAGCCGTTACACATTCGGAGTACGCGGTAAGTTTTAGAACTATCGTTACAGTATAGAGTATTAAAGAGCGGCATTTGCCGCTCTTTTCATTTCGACCCAATTTTGGGGTTACTGCAGTCTTTAAAAGTGAGTATGACGATTTATGACGTCAATGATTACTGTATCCGATGATAAAACCTTTGCGCTAACCAATCGGTTTTTCTCTTATGTCTTCCGCGTTTCCCCCGAAGGGATTTTAGAGCATCTGCATTATGGCGGCCCGCTTTCAAATCCGCTGGATGTGGCTGTCCATCATTTGCGCACGCAGCGCGAAGTGGCCTCCACATTTCAAGGCGGGAAATATTTCAGCCTGTCCGATACGCCGCAAGAGTTTCCAAGTTTCGGCACATCGGATTACCGCTTTCCCGCGCTTCATGGTCGCAATTCTGACGGCAATACAGTTTTCTCGCTGCATTATAAATCGTATAAAATTGTCAAAGATAAACCACGCCTCAAAAAACTGCCTTCGGCGCGCGGCGGTAATAGCGAGACTCTGATTGTTACGCTCGAAGATCCGCTCCATAAATTGGAGGTCGAATTATATTATACGATTTACGCGGAATATGGCGTGCTCGTGCGTTCTGCAAAGTTTAGAAATAAGGGCGAGAACGAAATCCAGCTGCAGCATGCCTTTAGCTCTGCGCTCGATCTCCCGCAGCATGATTATGAAATCCTGCATCTGCACGGGACATGGTCGCGTGAATTTACCGAAGAACGCATTGACGTGCCCAAGGGCCGCTTTGTGATCGACAGCGCGCGCGGGACATCCAGCGCTGCGCATAATCCGTTCATCGCAATTGTCCAAAAAGGTACCACCGAAGAATTTGGCCGCGTCCACGCCACAACATTGATGTATAGCGGAAATTTCGCGCTCTCCGTTGAGAAGGGTGAGTTCGAAGATGTGCGCTTACTTGCGGGGATAAACCCGTTTAATTTTCATTGGCGTTTAAAGCCCGGAAAGAAATTCTGCACGCCCGAAGCCTTGCATGTTTATGCCGATAAGGGCCTGCGCAGCATGAGCCATATTTGGCATGAATTTGTGCGCGATAAAATCTCACCGGAGCGCTTCCGTCATAAACCGCGCCCGACCTATCTCAATACTTGGGAAGCGGCATATTTCGATGTCGATGAAGACAAGGTGCTTCATCTGGCCGACAAAGCCGTTGAAATTGGCGTCGATATGCTCGTGCTGGATGATGGATGGTTTGAAGGCCGCCGTGATGATACCTCGTCGCTTGGCGATTGGACGCCCGATAAAGAACGCTTCTCCAGCGGCATTCCTGCGCTGGCGAAAAAGGTCAAAGCGAAGGGTCTTAAATTTGGGATTTGGTTTGAACCTGAAATGGTCAATCCCGATAGCTCGCTTTACAAGAAACATCCCGACTGGGCGCTTCATGTGCCGGGACGAACAGCGTCTCTGGGGCGTAATCAATTAACGCTGGATTTATCGCGTCCCGAAGTCGGCGATTATCTGTATGGTCAGATTGATGACATTCTGTCTTGCGGCGATATTGATTACGTCAAATGGGATATGAACCGCAATATGACCGAGGTCGGTTCAGCCGCGCTCCCCAAGAACAGGCAGCGCGAAGTCTCGCACCGTTATATGCTCGGTCTATATTCACTACTGCGCAGATTGATTGCGAAATATCCTGATGTCTTATTTGAGAACTGCGCGAGCGGCGGCAACCGATTTGATCTGGGTATGCTGAGTTACATGGCGCAAAACTGGACCAGTGATATGTGCGACCCCATCGGGCGTCTCGATATTATCAATGGCTGTTCTTACCTGTTCCCGCTGGATGTTACCGCGGCCTATATTGGGCCATCACCCAATCATCAAAATGGCCGCGTGTCGTCAATCGATACCCGATTTAATGCGGGCGCATTTTGCGCGGCGCGGGGCATATCGCTCAATGAAGACGATATTGACGCGCATAAGGAGCAGCTTCAAGGCCTGATGAAATTTGCGCGTGATAGCGCGCCCGACATGGTCGGCGGGCGCTTTGATCGGCTCATTAAAACCGATAATGAAGTGTGCTGGCAATATACAAGCCGCGACGAGCGCACTGTCTATCTGGCCTATTTCCACATTCTGGCTGCACCGAATTTGCCGTTCCGCCGCGCGCGCATGGTCGGTCTTGAGCCAAGTGCGCAGTATATGCTTGTCGAAGACGGCGCGCGATATGACGGCGACGCGCTGATGCAAAATGGCATGCCCTTACCTTATGTCGCGACAGGGCAAGTGAATGATAAAGTGCGTTATATGACAAAGGGCGATTTTAGCTCGTATCTCTTTGTTTTTAAACGCGCCGCATAGATAATCTACCAAGGTTTAGGCCTTGGCTTTAGGGCGGTCTTCGCTCTATAAACCTATAATAAAATGCCTCCAAAAACAGAGGGGCGGGGAGAGACATCATGGAATTACAACCCATTCAATTTGCAGTATTTTTAGGCATTACAGCCCTTATTGCATTCGTGACCTATTGGTTCTGCCGCGGCGCGCGCCAAGACAGCGACGGAGAGAAAGAATATTTCCTCGCGGGCGGTGGATTGAAATGGTATTTCGTGGCGGGCTCTATCACGCTCACTAATTTATCAACCGATCAATTGGTCGGAATGAATGGCAATCAAATGGCGCTTCTGGCGTGGTGGGAACTTGCTGCCGTGGTTGGACTGATTATGCTGACCTTCATCTTTATTCCTGTTTATTACAAATATAAATGCACGACGACAACGGAGCTGCTCGAGAAGCGTTACCATAACCCGCATATTCGCGCGCTAATTTCGATTTTGTTCCTGCTGGGTAATATTTTCATTTTCCTTCCAGCTATTCTCTATGGCGGCTCGCTGTTTATGCAGTCCATGTTTGGCATAGATGTGAACCTTTATATTATCGCGCTCCTCTTCGCGGTTGTCGGTTCGGCCTATGCTATTTTTGGCGGCCTTCGCGCCGTTGCGGTGTCGGATACGTTCTCCGGTATATTACTGCTTAGCCTTGCCATCGTCGTGACGCTTATGGCGCTTAACGCCATTGATTGGGATTTTACAGGCATACCGGCCGAGCGCTTAACGCTCATCGGCGCGCCGGACTCTGATATCCCATTTGCGACGCTGTTTACCGGAATGCTCTTTATTCAGATGTTCTATTGGTCAACAAACCAAACCATCACGCAGCGCGCCATGGCGTCACCCAGCGTCAAAGAAGCTCAAAAAGGTATTCTCGCCGCAGCCGGTATTCGCCTGCTCATCGTGCCACCAATCATTGTGCTCCCCGGTATCGTCGCGTTCAAACTTTATGGTGATATCGGTGATGCGACATATGGCCGTGTCGTCGGTGATCTCTTGCCCGTCTGGTTGTCCGGTGCATTTGCTGCCGCGATTGCCGCCGCCGTGCTGACGACATTTAATTCTATCCTCAACGCTTCCGCTGCGCTGTGGGTGGTCGATATTCACGAGACTTACATCAACAAAAAACCAAATGTGAAACGCTTGTCTCTGTGGGTGTCTATCACCATGGTCGTCTTGGCCTTCATCATGATTCCGATTTTCAATAATCCTGAGCAAAGCATCATCAATACAGTGCAACAGCTTTACGGCCTGCTCTCAATGCCAATCTTGTCGGCGTTTGTTGTTGGACTATTGTTCAAAAACGTAAACCCCTACGCCATGATTGCCGGGGTTGTTATTGGGCTTGTGTTCTACGGCGTTGCAACAAACCCATTAGGCGCAGAGCAAAATATTGATCTGCATTACATCCACCTCATGGCAATTACGCTTTTCCTCGCCGTCTTCTCGGCTTTGTTGATTAGTCTCGTACTTGGAAAGAAACCCATTTGGGACGCGCATAATGTATTTAGCAAAAACCCCGTCCCCGAAGACGCTGATGTGTTTTCGTAGAATTAGCACACAACATAAGAGCCCGGCCATTTGGTCGGGTTTTTTATATTACGAAATAAACAAGAGGCGAGTATCGTTGAAGATGAACCGGGAAACACACAAGACGGGAAACACACAAGAGGCGAGTATCGGCATAGCCGATCCGGGAAATAACCTGCGCGGGTTAGGTTGGCGGGCGGCAACCCGCACAAAAAAAAGTGGCGCACCCGATAGGATTTGAACCTATGACCTCTGCCTTCGGAGGGCAGCGCTCTATCCAGCTGAGCTACGGGTGCTTGCGCGCGGTAGTAGACTGTTCCATACAGGCGCGCAACCGTGGAGCGCTAGAGTCTGCTGATGAAAACCGTAATAAAATGGATATGTATTTGCGCCCTGATCGCCTCAGCCTTTGCGCTTAATGCCTGTCAAAACGACCCTGATGTTCAGGCCAAAATTGCGGCGGCGCGGGCGCGTAATGACGGGCCGCCTATATTCAAAGTAACGGGCACAGAGATGCAGGCCGAGATTTATATTTACGGCGCGGTTCATATGCTGCCCGAAGATACAGATTGGTCACGCAAAGACTTAGATGATGTTTTCGCGCGCGCCGGTACGGTGTATTTCGAGACCTCGAATGATGAGGCCGCGCAGCGTGAAGCGTCGCTGATTATTTCGCAATATGGATATTACTTGACCTCAACGGGTTTGTCGCGAGAGCTTTCTGGGTATGAAGGTAAACTTCTCTTTGCGGCGACCCTCAATAGCGATCTACCGGAAGGGACATTTGATAATTACAAGCCGTGGCTCGCCGCTGATATTATAACCGCGAGTCTTTTGAAGAGAGAGGGTTACCGCAGTGACTTTGGAGCAGATACAAAGCTTCTCGCGCGCGCGCAGGCGAGCGGTAAATATATTGCCTATCTAGAGACAATGGAGGAGCATTTGCTAGCCTCCGTCTCTTTGCCCGATGAAATGCAAATGGCGGCATTGCGCGATACGCTTATCAATCAAAATGATCTGCCGCAGCAAATGCAGACACTTATTCGTGCGTGGTTAGCAGGGGATTTAGAACGCATAGGGTCCGAGGTTGTAACGCCTTATTATGATCGTGAACCGCTGGCCTATGAAGCTGTGTTCTCGTCGCGCTCTCGCCGCTGGGCCGATGTGCTCGCCGGACGCATGGATGAAAGTGGCACTGTTCTGGTCGTTGTTGGCGTGGGACACCTAATCGGGCCTGATAATTTGCCCGACTTATTGGAGCGTAAAGGCTTTACCGTTGAGCGCTATCGCGCTGCCAAAGGCGAAAATGTGCTCTCCACGATAGACCTTTATCCTGACGATTAGTCTCCGCGCTCTAGATCCAGCAGTTTTTGTTTGCGGTCTAAACCGCCCGCATACCCCCCCAGCGTACCGTCTTTGGCGATGACGCGGTGACACGGTACGATCAGCGCCAGTCCATTATTAGCATTACTATTCGCAACGGCGCGAAAGCTCTTGGGGTTGCCGACCGTCTCGGCGAGCTCGGCATAACTTTTGGTCTGGCCATAGGGAATACGCAGTAATGCGTGCCATGTTGTCTTTTGGAAATCTGTTCCAGTAAGGGCTAGCGGCGTTTTAAATTCCGTCAGTTTGCCTTTGAAATAAAGCTCTAACTCGCCCGCAATTTGATCATGAATAGCCGTGCGCCCCGCGGTGATGTTCACGCGGTTCTTTTTCGCAACGCGCTGCATTTGCCGATCAAGTTTCACGCGGTCTGTGAATTCGAGCAAGAATAAAGCCTCGGCGCTGGCGACCGCGATCATTGGTCCGTACGGGGTGTCGATCCAGTCGACATAGAGCGTATCGCCGGACGCGGCGCCGAACGCATTGCCGAAAGCCTTGCGAAACCCGCTCTCGCTTTCATATCCCGATGCCAATTGTGCCTCGATCATATCTCCGCCTTTCGCGAGTGTCTTAAGTCCCAATGCCAATCTGCGCGCGCGGGCATAGGCGGTGAAACTCATACCAAATCTACGCTTGAATTGCCGCCTTGCCGTGGACGGGTCAATCCCGATGGCTTTTAAATCGCCCTCACGCCACACTCTAGCGGGGTCATCTTCGACCAAAGCGATAAGACGTTTGACTAGCGGTCCGTCTTGGGCGCTGTGACTGGCGGGGTGACATTTCTTGCAGGCGCGATAGCCCGCTTTTAAAGCATCATATGCCGTATCGTAATATTGGCAATTCTCGGCATTGGGCACGCGCGCCGGACACCCCGGGCGGCAGAAAATCGCTGTCGTGAGAACGCCCACGAAAAACACGCCATCATAAGATTTGTCTTTCGCGGCGATGATGTCGTATTTCTGCGCGTCTGTAAGGTGTTGTGTCATGCACAGCGTTTAGCACAGAAGTCGCGAGCGAGGAGCGATTTTCGAGCAGCTTATTCTAAAAGCATTGTAAGTCTTCGCGCCGCGCAATCGGCTTGAGTTTTAGCTTTGGCTTCGTTACGTCCATAGCTAAATCAACAGGACACATCTTTATGGCTATTCATCTGCACAAACACGACATTCCAGCAGGGCTGGATTTTGGCGACGCTGTAGCGGTGGATACCGAGACGCAGGGCTTGTCGCTTGTGCGCGATAAATTATGTCTTGTGCAGCTCTCCTCAGGCGACGGTGACGCGCATCTTGTGCAGATGGACCGCGACACATATGATTGCCCGAACCTGAAAGCCTTGATGGCCAATCCTAATGTTGAGAAAATCTTTCACTTTGCCCGTTTCGATGTGGCGATCATGCAGCGTGATTTGGGCGTCGATTGCATGCCGCTCTTTTGTACTAAGATTGCCTCGGGTCTGACGCGCACATATACGGATTCTCATGGCCTTAAGGCTTTATGCAAAGAACTGCTGAGTATTGATTTATCCAAACAGCAACAAAGCAGCGATTGGGCAAGTGATACATTGTCAAAGGCGCAGCAAGAATATGCCGCTTCGGATGTGCTCTATTTACATCAATTGCGCCGTGTTTTCATTGGCCGCCTTTTACGCGAAGGACGCATGGATGTAGCCAAAGCTTGCTTCGATTTTCTTCCCACCCGCACGACGCTGGATCGCCTAGGCTGGGACGGGATTGATATATTCTCCCACAGCTTCCGTCGTAACGATTAGTCATTATGAACGCCGCGACACCATCAGATACGTTATGGGAACCTAAGCGCTCTCTGACGCTGACTGCGGCGAAGCGGCATACGAGGTTTGTCGCAATACTGCGTTTGGCATTTGTCCTGGGAGCAGGGTGTATTTTGGGACTATTAGCGTTTTACATGTCGCGCGGCATCGGAGCCGAACAGATCGATACCGGACCGGGCGGCGAAGCCGTGCGCATGACCAATCCACGCTATACAGGACTTGACGGGCAGGGCGTGCCATATGCACTGACCGCTGAATATGCGACGCGCGCGATGGATAACCCTGACGCTGTTAAACTGGTTAAGCCTGTGCTGACATTTCGCCGATTAGACGGCGCGCCTGAGTCCAGTGTTACGGCGCTAGAAGGGCTTTACGATTCCAAAGCTCAGATCATGGAGTTGCGGGCCGATGTTAAAGTGCGCACGGATGATGGATATAGCTGCGATACCACACACGCTAAGATTTTCACCGCAGAGCGCCGCGTCACCGGCGATGAGCCGATCAAATGCGTCGGAAATTTCGGCACAGTTGAGGGCGAGCGCTATCAAATCCTTGAGGATTATTCACGTTATATTTTTGAGAACAATGTTAAAGCAATAATATATCCAGAGGATCTGCGGCGTGAGCCTGCCTCTCAAGACGACCCTGAAACGGAGAATTAGAATGAAGATAATGACCGTAAGTTTGATTGCAGCACTCGGCCTCGCCGCTGCAGCGCCGGCGCAGGCTCAATTTGCATTTGGGACAGGGGATGTGCCGACAAAAATCGATGCGGATAAAGCAGATTATAAAGGCCGCCTTACCGTATTAACGGGCCAAGTTCAGGTTCAGCAAGGGGATGTGCGGATTTTGGCGGATACGATGAATGTATATCGCGCAGATTTGGGCGGGGGCCGGTTAGGTCCAATTGAGCGTATCGATGCCGTCGGTAATTTCTACTACATCACGCCGAACGAAAAAGTGCGCGGCGCCAAAGGCGTTTATGAAGAGACGCGCGACATCATCACCATCACAGGTGATGTTATTCTTGAAGACAGCTCAGGCAATGTCGGTACAGGGTCAAAGCTTATCTATAATCTGGCCAATAAAGAGGCCAAAATGCAAGGCGATTGTAAAGGCCGCGCGTGCAGAACGGGCCGCGTTAATATTTTGATTCCTGGTGGTAATGGCGGTTCACTTTAGTGAGTGTCCGCACCGAAACATCTGACTCAAAAGTTTTGCGCGCGCCCGCGACGGGGCTTGCTGCGGCAAGTATCGGTAAATCTTATCGTGGCCGCGCCGTTGTCAAAGGCGTTTCTGTATCTGTGCAGCGCGGCGAAATTGTTGCGCTAATGGGCCCGAATGGCGCGGGTAAGACAACATGTTTTTATATGATTATGGGCCTCGTAGAAGCGGATCGCGGTAAAGTCATTTTGGATGGCGAAGACATAACCACATTGCCTATGTATCAACGCGCCCGTCTCGGCGTTGGGTATTTGCCGCAACAAGAGAGTATTTTTCGCGGCCTGACTGTCGAAGAAAATATCCGCGCTATTGTTGAGCTTACCGAGCCCAATCGTAAATTATGGGGCGAGACTGTCGATAAATTACTCGAAGAGCTTTCGATAACGCATATTAAAAATAGTCCTGCGCCAGCATTGTCCGGCGGGGAACGTCGCCGCGTTGAAATTGCGCGCGCGCTGGCTTCAAAGCCGGGCTTCATTTTGCTTGATGAGCCTTTCACAGGGATCGACCCCATCGCCATCGCCGATATCTCAGAACTTATCCGCTACCTTAAAGAGCGCGGACTTGGCGTCCTCATCACAGATCACCGCGTACGCGAAACACTCGACATTGTCGACCGCGCTTCCATTATGTTTCAAGGCGAAGTTTTATTTTCCGGGACACCTGATGAAATTCGGGCTAACCCTGACGTGCGTCGTTTGTATTTAGGTGAAAAATACAGTTAGCGCCCTTCGAATTGTATAAGGATAAAATCTTGATCGATAGCACCGCATCGCCAGTTTTAGATGGACACGCTATCGTTGCCGCGAAGCGTAAAGCCCTTCGCCCATCTGTTGAGACGACTCACATTACCGTCTTGGTGCCAGTGTATGACGAAGCGGATGCTATAAATCTATTTCTAGCAAGGATATATCCTATTCTTGATTCTGAGGGCGGGACTTACACCATCACATTTATAAATGATGGTAGCCGGGATAATACGCTCGGGATATTACTTAGGGCATCGCAATTAAACCCCAATATATCTGTCATCAATCTTACTCGTAATTTTGGCAAAGAAGCCGCTCTCACTGCCGGTTTAGATCAATGTGATGCGGATGCGGTTATTGTTATGGACGTCGATTTGCAGGATCCGCCAGAGCTAATTAAACCGTTTGTAAAAAATTGGCGCGACGGCTATGATATTGTCTATGGAAAACGTACTGCGCGCCGCACAGATAGTTTTTTAAAGCGTTGGACCGCGAAAAAGTTCTATAAATTCTTCAACTCAATCTCGAATGTTGAAATCCCAGATAATGTTGGGGATTTCCGGCTGATTGATCGACGTGTTGTTGACGCCATGGGGGCCCTTAAAGAGCGAAACCGTTTCATGAAAGGGCTGTTTGCATGGGTGGGATATCCAGCCATTGCTGTACCTTATGAACGCCCACAGCGCGAAGCAGGAAAGACGAAATTTGGATTTGGCCGTTTATGGAATTTCGCTCTCGATGGAATTTTTGGATTTTCAACAATCCCGCTTAAAGCTTGGACTTATTTTGGTGTTTTAGTCGCTATGGGCGCAATTATTTATGCGGCCATTGTTTTCGTTCAAACTTTGATGTTTGGTATCGACGTTCCCGGTTACGCGTCCCTCACGATTTTTATTTTGGGGCTCAGTTCAGCGCAACTTATTTCTTTAGGCATAATTGGTGAGTATCTAGCCAGATTGACATTAGAATCAAAACAGCGTCCCAATTATTTAATTGAACACCACTACAAAGATGATGCGTCTTAACTGATTTGCACCTTAAGGAATTTTTATGAGGTCTGATCAAGACGACAAGCATATGCCGCTGTGGAAAAAAATAGGACTAATCGTTCTGTTTTTTGGACCACTGATGAGCGGTGTTTTGGGCCGTGCCCTCAAAGGTCGCCCAGTATATAACGGCGAAGAATTCGAAACCTTGCTCTGCGCCGGCGCTCGGGCAGCGCAAGGCAATACAATGTATCCACCTGCGAAAGCATTTTCATGCGCGCAATATGATACTGTAGCGAGCTATCTTTATATTCCATGGCCAGCCCAAGGTCTTCACGGTCTAGTGTCGATGTTAGGTTCGTCCATAATAACAGGCATTTATGCCATATTATTTTTTGCCGCAATTTTTGCTGCGATTTGGATTCCTATATTTCGCCGTGTGCCTTATGCCACAGTTATGGAACGCATTCCATTTGCGGGAATGTTGACGGGAAGTATTATTTTATGGGGTAATATTGCAGGCCTAGTTTACGGCGTGATTGCGCTAATTGCGCTTGTCGCGCACCGCGCGCCTTTGTTATTTGTTACTGTGATAGGAGTTTCCGGTAGTTTGAAACAGGTCTGGCTCTGTCTTTTGACTGTGGTTCTGTTTTTACCACGTCCTTGGTGGCAACGCCTTAGTTTATTCTCACTCGGTGCACTTATTGGATTGTTGCCAACATATTTATTCGTGAGTTCAGGGTCTAGTGAGGTGCAGGCTTGGATGGAAATCTTACGTTTCTACGCGCTAGAAGATCTTCCTGGTCAAGGTTTTTTAGGATGGTTACGTTTCGTTGGTATAGATCATGACTCATTATTAAATACATGGTTGTGGTTGCCGTTTGCCGTTCTGATGGTTGGGTCAGGGTTGGGAATTGCAGAGAAATTTAAGCTTACGCCACAACAAAGGGTTTGGCTGGGATTAGCGGTTGGGAGCCTGCTTATACCTCGTGTCGTGTCTTATGAATTTTTCTTATTCGCTCCGGGTATGGTTCTCACTATGCATTGCGCAAAAGAAGTTGGAAAAAAATGGATTTCATGGTTGGTCTATGGCGCGTGCGCTTTAACGCTTCTTTTTAATATTGGTGACCTTGGCGACTATGCTATTCTCCCTCTGACCTTTGCATGCGCGCTGGCTATCGCCATTACAGGGGTGCCGTATATGGTTTTAGGTGTTTCACATTTACTACCACAACGATTTGTAAAACAGCTTGAGAACTAGGATTGATTTCTATTGCTTTGCACTGAATTGACAAAGCGAGCCTATACCGTACTCATGAGATAATTGAATGAGAGGGGATCTATTTTAATGACCGAAACAAGGCAAAATACTCTCATGCAAAAATTTATGGCGGGGCTTGCGCTTTTTCTCCCCGGTATATTCCTTTTAGGATTTAACATCGGCACGGGTAGTATTACGGCGATGGCGAAAGCGGGTGCTGATTATGGCATGACGCTTTTGTGGACGATTGTTGCCTCGTGTCTATGCACATTTTTTATGATCAACCTCTATAGTCGTTATACATTAGTGACCGGTGAAACGGCTTTGCAGGCCTTTAAAAAGCATATTCATCCTGCTGTTGGAATCTACTTTATCATCGCGCTAACGCTTGGCGTAGCAGGAAGTGTAATGGGCGTGATGGGGATTGTCGCCGAAATTTGCTTTGAATGGTCCAAGACGATTATTGATGGCGGTATAGCGCCGATATGGTTTGCCGCATTTTTCTCTGCTTTGGTGTTCTTTATTTTCTGGAACGGTAAAACGCAGGTTTTCGAACGCAGCCTAGCCGTCATCGTTGCCATTATGGCGGCGTGTTTTCTGATTAACTTTTTCCTGATGATGCCGCCGCCTATCGACATGATTAAGGGGCTGCTGCCGAATGTTCCTGAGGTCCAACCCGGCGCAGATAAAGGGCCTTGGCTTGTTATAGCCGGCATGGTCGGGACGACCGTATTTTCGGGTCTATTTATTATTCGCACGACACTGGTAAAAGAAGCGGGCTGGACGCTCAAAGACGCAAAGACGCAGCGTAATGATGCAATAGTGGCCGTCGTCATGATGTTCGTCATTAGCGCCGCCGTTATGGCCGCCGCGGCAGGCACGCTTCATACTCAAGGCTTAAAGCTCGATAAAGCTGCGCAAATGATAACCTTATTAGAGCCGCTCGCAGGTTCCTTTGCGACAGCCATTTTCGCCATGGGGATCGTGGCTGCTGGCGTGTCGTCGCAATTTCCTAATGTCTTGATGCTGCCGTGGTTGATTTGTGATTACACAGAAACCCAGCGCGAGATGACGCTGCCCAAATATCGTATTATGGTATTTTTCATCTCGCTGCTTGGCCTCGTCGTTCCACTCTTTGAGGCGAGACCTGTTCCAATTATGATAATGTCACAGGCTTTTGGGGCGATTATATTACCCGTAACGGTGGGCTGTATTTTCTATCTGGCCAACCGCAAAGACTTGATGGGGGAGCATCGCAATAGCGTGGTGTCCAATATCATTCTTGTCGCAATTTTATTCTTCGCGCTCTTTATGTCAGCACTGGCGATTAAAGGCCTATGGATGGAACTGGCCTAGACGATGCAGTCCAAAGATTATCCCGATTTCACAAGTCCGAAATTCCTTGAGACGCATATTGAGTCGACTTTGGAATTTTATGAACCGCGCGTCTTTGCACCCGAGGGTGGATTTTATGGCTGTTTTTTAGACGACGGGACGTGTTTTGATCCCGGCGCGCGGCAGCTTGTGGGCTCGGCGCGATATGTCTTAAATTACGCCACGGCTTA
>CALLBH010000019.1 GCA_938001945.1 uncultured Robiginitomaculum sp. | reverse complement strand
CCGGCGGTAACGTCGTCTCTGTCGGTGACCTTTTCACAGGCGCGCTTATTCCCGGACTTATCCTCGTGGCCGCCTATGCCCTCTACATTGTCATTGCTGCTGCTCTAAAGCCAGAGCTTGCCCCCGCATCAGGCTGGCCCGAAGACGCCAAAGTCTGGCCCTTTATGCGCCGCACACTCGCAGCTATGCTCCCGCCCATCATCCTGATTATTGCAGTGCTAGGCTCAATTCTATCAGGTTACGCTACACCAACGCGCGGCGCGGCACTCGGCGCGCTTGGCGCAGTTTTACTCGCCGCATGGAAACTGAACTCCGACAATAAAGTCCTACGCTACGCCGTGGCTCTAGCTGCTATTGGAACGGTTTTGATGGTCTTTATCGACTTACTTCCCGTCGATACACGGCTTGGTCAAACAGGCTGGACAGGAACCGAATATATTGCAGTGACCGTGGCCATAATTGGTGCACTGCTCTTACTACTGGGTGCGGTCATTGCATTTCTCAAACTAACTCGTTCTGACCATATCTCAGAAACATCTCGCTCCACCATGCATATTACGTCCATGGTTTTTCTTATCCTTATTGGCGCAACGATATTCAGCCTCGTCTTTCGCGGATTAGGCGGAGATGATCTGGTCGCGCGAGGCTTAGAGGCCGCCCCCGGCGGACCGATTGGTGCACTTTTGATTGTGATGCTTGCGATGTTCGTCCTCGGGTTCTTTCTCGACTTTATCGAGATTACATTTGTCGTCGTCCCGCTCGTCGCGCCTGCCTTGCTGGCGATGGAGCTAACGCCGGGCAACACCATTGACCCGATTTGGCTCGGCATATTATTTGCGCTCAATTTACAAACTAGCTTCCTCACCCCGCCTTTTGGCTTTGCGCTATTTTATCTGCGCGGTGTCGCCCCGCCCGAGGTCAAAACAGGCGACATTTATCGCGGGGTTCTGCCCTTTATCGCAATACAGATTGCGGTAATTTTACTTGTGGCTTTTGTACCGGAACTCGCCACAGGATTACTGCAGCGCGGTAAATACCCTTAACGTCTCGATCCGCGCTTCCCAAATGTCGGACGGCGTGAACGCCCTGTCCCCGTAGGACTTCGCGGAGCGGCGCGCGGCATCACTTCGGGAACATAATCACGTCCGCCCGCATATTTCTTGAGTGCCTCAATACGTTTCTCAATGGGTGGATGAGTGGCAAACATGCCGCCAAATCCAACGCGCGGATTTTCGATTGCCATTTCTTTAATCTCGGCGGGCACGTTAGGAAGTTCGGCGCGGCCTGATATTTTCTGCAAAGCGCTGATCATCGCGTCCGGATTTTTGGTGAGTTCTACTGCGCCCGCATCGGCCATATATTCGCGTTTACGCGAGAGCGAGAAGCGGATCAGCACGGCCAGCGCGTAAGCAATCCCGACAATCGCAAAGGCGATAAATACGAGTGCGCCCGCTTGGCCGCCGCCGCTTCGCCTATGTGTATCCGTGCGTGGCAAGTTCGTGCGAAACATGCCGCGCACCAAAATTTCACCAAAGAATGAGAAAATGCCGACAAAAATAATAGCTATAATCAACAAACGCACATCATGGTTTTTCACATGCGATAATTCATGCGCAATAACAGCCTCAAGCTCGGCGTCATCAAGATAATTCAACAAACCGCGTGTGAGCGTGATGCGGTAATTTTTCGTGCTAACCCCGCTGGCAAAAGCATTCATAGCCTCTGTCTCGATGACTTGTAATTGCGGCATCGTAATCCCGCGCGATATGCACAAATTTTCTAAAAGATTATAAGCGCGCTGTTCCTCATTTCGAGAAACAGGGCGCGCCTTTGTCGCCGCATTAATCATCGCTTGATGACCCAGAAAGGCTACGCCAAACCAAACCACGGACCCGCCGAAGACAGCCGGCGCAGCAGCAGGCATTGCCGATGCGGCGTTGATTAATCCGTCTTCAAAATTTCCTGTGACAACATAAGCTTGAAAGAGCAGCATGCCCGCAAAGGCCAGCGCCAGCAGCAACACCGGAAATAAGCACAGCAATATGATGCAGCGCAGATTATTGTTCCAGATATGGGTTTTAAGGCCGTAGGCCTGCAGCGCCATGGCGTTGCCCTTCTCTCTTTGTGCGGGCTTAGAAGCTGACGTCCGGCGCCGTCATAAGCGCATCACCTTCGGGCGCTTCAAAGAACTCACGGCCTTGGAAACCCAGCGGCGACGCAATCAAGACAGCGGGGAACTGCTCGCGGCCCGTATTATATTCCTGCGCGGCATTGTTGTAAAAACGGCGCGATGCAGAGATTTTGTTTTCAATATCCGCAAGTTGATCTTGGAGTTGCAAGAAGTTCGTATTCGCCTTCAAATCCGGATAAGCTTCAGCAAGCGCGAAAAGCTTACCAAGGGCCGCGCCGAGCATGCCTTCGGCTTTGGCCTGAGAGCCTACACCATTTGCACTGACGGCCGAGTTACGCGCGGCAACGACTTCTTCAAATGTTTCTTTTTCGTGTTTGGCATAACCTTTGACTGTATTGACCAAATTCGGGATAAGGTCATAGCGCTGCTTGAGCTGCACATCGACATCTGACCACGCTTGATTACAGGTTTGGCGCAAGGCCACCAATCGGTTGTAAATCCCGATAATGATAACCGCGAGCACCGCGATAATACCCAAAATGATTAGTAGAATGGTCATGATAAGTCCTCTCAAAAACTCTTTGCCAAATTAAACCCGAAAACTGCGTGCGTTACAAGCGCATATCACTCCTCGAGAGACCTAAAGCTTGCGCCCCGGGTCGAACTCATTTTTGCGGCTAAATCCGCGCGGGGCCATACGGCCAGCTCCGGCGCGTTTGCCTTGGAGGATTTCCCATTCGGAAACTGAATTTGTACGGCCTGCACTATCGATGAAACTTAGCCCCTCTGCGGCGTCAAATGTCGTCAGATCCGCCAGTCCGCCATCTTTGTAATTCTGCAATTTCACGCCTTTACCGCGCGTCATGGTCGGTAAATCGGCGAGATCAAAAACGAGTATTTTGCGGTTCTCGCCAATGGTCGCGATTTTATCACCGCGGGCCGCGATAACGCGAACAGCTTCTGTGTCGCCTTTGACATTGAGCACTTGTTTGCCGCCCCGCGTTGAAGCCAGCACATCACTCTCTTTGACTTGGAACCCATATCCCGCTGTCGAGGCAACGATCAGGGTGCGCTCTGGGTTATATACGAACAACCCGATCGGCGTGTGGTCATTTTCCAGATCAATCATCAGGCGAACGGGTTCACCATTTCCGCGCCCGCCGGGCAATGTATCGCCGCCCAGCGTGTAGAATTTGCCGTTCGACGCCGCAAGGATGAATTTATCGGTCGTTTCCCCGGGCACAAGATAAGCCAGCTCGTCGCCATCTTTAAACTTTATCCCTTTGGGGTCCTCAATCTTGCCTTTAAGCGCGCGGATCCAGCCCTTCTTGGACAGGACGACCGTAATCGGTTCTTTTGTCACGAAGGCCGTGGACAGATCCACGTCAATGACGGGCGCATCGGCAAATGTACTGCGGCGCGCGCCAAATTCAGTTTTCAGCCCGTAAGTCTCGCGAGTCTCTTTGACTTGATCCGAAATCGCCGCCCATTGGCGATCATCGCTGCCCATTAAATCATTCAAATCGGCGAGTTCAGCCGCCAGCGCGTCATGTTCGCCGCGAATTTCGACTTCTTGGAGTTTGTTCAAGGCCCGCAAGCGCATGTTCAAAATGGCTTCGGCTTGACGCTCGGATAGATCAAAAGCGCTCATGAGCGCCTCTTTGGGATGGTCCTCGAAACGGACAATACGGATGACTTCATCGATATTCAGATAGGCAATCAATAGCCCCGCAAGAATTTCCATACGCGCGACAATTTTATCAACGCGCGTCTGCGTGCGGCGTTGCAGTACAATCCGGCGATGATCAAGGAAGGCTTGCAGGCACTCCCGTAAATTCATGACGCGCGGCACGCCCGTTGCGTCGAGCACATTCAAATTCATGGAGAAGCGCGATTCCAAATCAGAGAGTTTGAACAAGCTTTCCATCATGAGTTCAGGGTCGATATTTTTCGACTTTGGCTCAAGGACAACGCGGATATCTTCGGCGCTCTCATCACGTACATCAGACAGGAATGGCGCTTTTTTGCCTTCGATAATATCGGCCAGTTTTTCGATCAGGCGGCTTTTTTGAACTTGATACGGGATCTCCGTAATCACGATCTGCCACATGCCGCGATCAAGTTTCTCAACGCTCCAGCGCGCGCGCATTTTAAACCCGCCGCGTCCTGTCGCGTAAGCTTCCAGCATCGCGTCATGCGGTTCAATGATGATACCGCCCGTAGGGAAATCCGGGCCCTGCACATGTTTCATGAGGGTCTTAATGCTCGCGCCCGGCGTCTTGATCAGGTGCAGCATCGCCCCGCAAAGCTCGGCAACATTATGCGGCGGAATGGACGTCGCCATGCCCACGGCAATCCCCGTAGAGCCATTGGCCAGCAGGTTCGGAAAGGCCGCAGGCAGGACAACGGGTTCTTCGTCTTCTTCATTATATGTCGCGCGAAAATCAACAGAGTCTTCGGTGATGCCTTCGAGCAAGGCGTTACCCGCAAAGGTCATTTTAGCTTCGGTGTACCGCATGGCGGCGGGGCTATCGCCGTCAATATTTCCGAAATTGCCTTGCCCATTCACCAGCGGGTAACGCGTGGCAAAGGTCTGGGATAATTTCACCAGCGCATCATAAATCGAGGCATCCCCATGTGGGTGATATTGCCCCATCACGTCACCGACGATACGCGCGCATTTTTTAAACGCATTTTCAGGGCTAAGCTTTAGCTGGCGCATGGCGTATAATATGCGGCGATGAACGGGTTTTAATCCGTCGCGCACATCAGGCAAAGCGCGCTGCGTTATTGTCGATAAGGCATAAGCCAAATAACGCGAAGACAGCGCATCATCGATATTTTCAATAACGATATTACTCTCGTCATCTTTGATTTCGTCGGTCATGGGAATTTCCGTGATTGATTCGCGACTATCTTAGCGCGGCGCAAATTAAACCCATAGGACGAAGCCGCAAAATTGGGTGGATAGGTACCGCGATTTCCCAAGCGGTTTTATACGATGACGCATCGAGTCGTCACAAAGGCAAAATGAATAGGCTCATTCCGCGAAGTTAAGCCTCCGATGGAGACCAAGAGAAAAGTGTTTTACGAAGGATAACTTCGCGGACAGTATCTCACGGCCCTCCTGTGTCCAGGCATGAGCATCACGCTAAGTCCTATGTCCCCAGCGGGGTCATAAGCCCAAACCCGCTTGACGTAGTCCGTAACCCCACATCGCCCGAATCCAATACTGATCTCTCGTAAGTTTCGAACGTCGACACCCGGCCCGTCACAAGAGACATTTTGGAATATAGGGGTGAATGGGGAGACGGGGATGTATCTGTTGGAATTACGGGCAAGGTTTTGAAATTAAGTCATTATTTTCTAACATCGGCAGGGATTAAGCTGAACACATAGCCCTCCAACACCTCGCCCTTCGAGTCCCGTGCCGCCAATAAATTGGCCGCCCGCCTCAGCCGGGCCGCCGGAGCGGATGAGGTGTTTTTAACATGGGGTTTCAATACAAAAAAAGCCTCATCCTGAGGCGGCTTCGCGATAGCGAAGACGGGACTCGAAGGACGAGGCAGCCATAGAGCACCGAAACAGCAACCTTAGCACCACTCTACAAAACCTTCTGCCTTCTCCCTAATGGGAGAAGGTGGCGACAGCCGGATGAGGGGATATGCGAGCGTCGGCGAGCACCCATAATTCTCCACGTGATGAAAGCCTTAATTTATTCTCCCCTCACCCGCCCTGTCGGGCACCCTCTCCCACTTGGGAGAGGGCTGAATTACGTTAGGTATTAGTTTATTTTTGAGAAAAGTACGGCCATGATTTTGACCTTAAGCGACCAAAGTAGCAATATATTGAAATCAAAGCCAACTAAGGCACCTCATTACGAGCCATAAATCCTTCTTGAGAGTCGGGTAGAGTAGCAATTTCGAAAGTATTTTGATCTGGCATTAACACAGTTAACAAGGGTATTAATAATTCCTGGTTCCATGTGTATGAAGATATCCCATAGCCACCATTTTTAGTCAGACCCACGGACGAGATGCGCCCTTGCGACGCTAAAGGAAATCTAGAAATATGAACCTGGCCGAAGTCTTCTTCTATTTTTTTCAAATCGACAACTAAAAGTCGTCTCAAAACGTTTAAGATTTCATAATGCTCCGTCGCAGAAATTTTCTTCAAGGAAAATGCCGTCACAGACCGCGCAATTAATTTAGCTATTGCTGAACTTTCTATTTGCTGAAGCGTTCTTAAATGAATTTCATCTCTACCATTTTCACCAAATTCTTTTCCAAGATTAGACCATGCTTGTCCTAAATTTTCAGGATTCGAAGCACTAAGTTCACGAATAAGATTGTCCATTGATTTCAGAAGGACATTTTCATTAGAGCGTTTAAAATACCCCAAAATTGACGCTGCAATTGCCGTTACTGGAACAGGGGTTCCAGTAGAGGCGATTCCGAAATCAATTAGTGTCGCCGCATTTGACAGTTTTTCGTGCACGGATTCTAAAACCTTTGTTTAACTCATGTTTCGCTGTTGTACTTTTAGCGCAATGTACTGAGTAACATCAACCATGTACCTTGATCGAATTTTATCCAGATTTAGGAGTGTTTTCACTTTACTAGGCGCCCCTACTCCCGACTAGCCTTATACCGCCCCAGCGCCTCTTCCCTTGCGGCTTTATGCTCCACAATCGGCTTGGGGTAATTCCCGCCGAGTTTCACCCCTGCCCGTACCAGTACATCGGTTGGCGCGTCCCACGGGCGGTGGATATATTTTTTGGGCATCTTTGCCAGCTCAGGCACCCAGCGCTTTACATATTCGCCTTCGGGATCGAATTTTTCGCCTTGGGTGAAGGGGTTGAAGATGCGGAAATAGGGTGAGGCATCTGCGCCGGAGCCAGCGACCCATTGCCAGCTCGCCGCGTTACTGGCGGGGTCGGCATCGACGAGCGTGTCCCAGAACCACTCTTCGCCGCGCCGCCAATCGATCAGCAAATGTTTAATCAGGAAACTGGCCGCAACCATGCGCACGCGGTTATGCATCCATCCCGTCGCCCAAAGTTGGCGCATGCCGGCATCAACAAATGGATAGCCCGTCTGTCCGCGCTGCCATGCGCGAAGTTTGGTTTTATTATTGTCCCATTTGAAATTATCAAATGCGGGCTTAAAGTTTTCGCTGCCCAGTTTTGGATTGTGATAGAGCAGCACATAAGAAAATTCACGCCAGCCAATTTCGGATAAATAGACGTCATAGACTTCGCTATTATTTCGAGTCTCGTGCCAGACTTCGCGCGGCGAGATTTCGCCAAAGGCCAGATGCGGGGACAGGCCCGATGTGCCGTCTTCATTGGCGGCGACATTGCGCTGCTCGTCATAATGCTGAACGTGGCCGTCCAGAAATGACGCAAGGCGTTCATGCGCGCCTGCGCTGCCCGGTGTCCATGGCCCGTCAAAGCCGCCCGCCCAATCAGGGTCGGTGGGCAGGAGGCCCAGATCATCAATCGGCAGGCTGCCTTTGAGGTTGCCATTCCATCCGTCAATGGATTTCGGCGCGGGGAGCGCGTCTTCGATGCCGCCCGCTTTCAGGCAGGCTTTCCAGTAGGGCGTGAAGACTTTGTAATATGTGTCGCTGCCCGTTTTGATCTCCCACGGCTCACGCAGCAGACTGCCCGGATGGCTATGGACGTCAATGCCGTCATCTTTGAGCGTGGATTTAATCGCCTTATCCAGCTCTATCGAGTCGCCGTCATAACGCCGCGACCAATGCACAGCGCCCGCCTTTATGTCTTGAACGATGGAGGGGATCAGGACTTCGGGATTACCGCGCAGGATATGCAATTTCGCGCCGCATTTCTCGAGGTCAGATTCGAGTGATTTCAGACTGTGGTGAAGCCACCACTCACTCGCCCCGCCGCGCGGGCGGCCTGCAAATTCATGGTCGATATAAAGACACAGCACAGGCGCGCCGGAGTCGATGGCGGCGGTGAGCGCGGGATGGTCAGCGACGCGCAGGTCGCGGCGAAACCAGAGGATAGCGGGTGATTGGGTCATAGTTAGAATACGCCTTTATGCGGGTTATGGTTCACAAAAAGCCCGACCCCAAGGCCTCGTCATTGCGACGCGAGCTTGCTCGCCCGCAATCCATTCCTAGATGTCGCAAATCGCCCAGACAATAGTGTAAGCCGAAAAATCCAGACATGGATTCCGGGCGGCTACGCCGCGTCGGAATGACAGCGCGTTTTAGATTTACCCAAATGCCACCGCAGCCGAAATCGTATATAGATCTTCCATCACAGCCTCAGTCGTCGGCCAGCGGCCTGCGCCTTTGCCGCGAATGCGGTATTGGCTATCATCGGTAAAGGTAAAGACCGCGTGGGCTTCTTCGCCGTCGGCCTGCGCGATGAACGCGCTGGCGTCCATATCGACGAGGCGTAGCGCGGTGTGGAACGCGCCGTCAGCGTCAATCCAACATGATGCAACGCGTTTCGCGCGGCCGTTAAATTTTGCCGCGCTAAAGCCTTCGATCGTATCGCGCGGAATATCGTCCAGCGTGATTTCGCGGCCAAAGCCGTAACGCGCAATCAAGCGGATTTTCGCCGCGGCGTCCGCGCCGCCGACATCTGCGGTCGGGTCAGCTTCGGCAAAGCCTTTATCTTGGGCCAGTTTTAGCGCCTCGTCATAATTCATCCCCGCAGAGATATTATCGAGCATGAAATTAGTTGTCCCGTTCAGCAAAGCATCGACGCGTTTAATCCGCCCGCGCTCGCGTTTGCACATTTCAAGAACCGGCATCCCGCCGCCCGCCGAGCTGGACACTTCAAGCAGGACGTTATGATTGTCCGCCAGCGCGTCCAATGCTTCGCCGCCCGCCGCAACGGCTTGTTTATTGGCCGACACGACATGCACGCCCGCCGCAAGCATGGCGCGCGTTTGGGATAAGGCTGGCTCGACCCCGCCGGAGACGTCGATAAAGACATCCGGCTTTGCGGCAACAAGATCGCTAAATTCCGTCGTCAGCAGCTCGGCCTTCATGCCTTGGTCAGTATATTTTTTGATATTGCGCACCATGATTTTGGCGATCTCGAAGCGCTCGCTATTCTCAGCAATACGGCGATAAACACCGCCGCCCACTGTCCCGCAGCCGAGCATGGCGACGCGCAGCTTACGCGCGGATCTCGGCGCGCTTGGCGGCGTGGTTGTGCCGCCAATTTTCGTGACAAATGGAATGCCGGGTTTGCCGAGCTCGATATGCTGGCCATGCTTTCGCGCAAATGCCAATGCGCCCGATGCGATAAGACCCTTATTGAGCGGCGTCATGTCGTCAAAGCTGATGGCATCATAACGCAGCGGCGCGTCGCCTTCGCGTTTTGGGTCATGCTGATAAACGCCGTCCACGTCCTTAAGGAGCAGCGCGCGCGTGCCGAGTTTATTGGCCACATAAAGCGCGGTCAAATCAGCCCCGCCTTGGCCAAGCAGCGCGGGGCGGTCATTATCCCCAATCGCAACAAAACCCGGCATGACAACAATATCGTGATCTTTGAGATCTTGCTCAAGCTGCGTCACATTCAAATCAATCAAGCGGGCATTTGCGCCTGTGCCCTCTGCGCGAAGACCCAAATCGCGGGCTTGGCGGACATAGGCCGGCGCGCCGATACGTTCCAGCGCGAGCGCGAGCAAGGCTGCGCTGCGGCGCTCGCCCAGTGAGACAAGTTCGGCCAGGTTTTTGGCGTCATCCCCCGGGCCAATGCGGCGCGCTTCGGCCATCATCACATCGGTCTGATCGCCCTGCGCGCTCGTCACGGCGACGATATTATAGCCTTTGGAATAATGGCGATAGATTTCACTCGCGGCCTGTGTGTAGTCCGACAGGCTACGCAAAACGCTGTGACCGAAATTGAGAACAAGAATTGGGACTGACATATCACATCTTTCTTTAGCTGATATTTTTATAGCGCCCGCAAGCGGAACAAAACGGCGCTTAAATTGAGCGGCGGGGATAATGCCGCGCGCGCGGCAAGTCAACTCTTGGCCGCAAAATTGCACCTACGATGTCAAAGGCCAAAAACTGCAACAAATCGGCACAATACAAGGTAACGCTATGGCATATTTTATCAATCAAGACGGACGACAAGGCTTCATCGGCACGCAGGACGAATATGATCAAGTCGATTTTGCGGGTGACGTCAATGATTACACCTTTGCTCGTATGACAAATGGTCGAATTTTAGTTCGCCATATTGAAACCGGACAAATTGATGTGCTGGGAAGTATTGAAGGGCTTTGGTTCACTGGTTCCCAACAGTGGTTCTCAATGGATGATGCGATTCGCGAAACATCGGGTATCCGCGGATATCGCGCACTAGACGGCGTGATCGAAGGGAATGACCTCAATAACATCCTCATTGGCGCAAATGGTGATGACACATTCGCTGATAGCTTTGGGCATGATCGAATATTCGGACGCGGCGGGTTTGATCAAATTAACTATGAGGGTTCATTTGACGAGTACCAGATCACAATGCGCGCAGATGGCCGTGTTTCCATCTCCAATGCTATGTCGGGCGTGGATGTTGTCGATAGCATTGAAGGATTATGGTTTAACGGATCGCAGCAGTGGTTCTCCATGGCGGATGCTTTGGCCGCGCAACAAGGCCTTCCATCCCAACGCATTGATGATGCGGACGGCGTTATATTTGGCTATGGCGGCAGAGATGTTCTTCGCGGTGATAGTAGCGACAATGCGTTTTTTGGTGGCATGGGCAATGATGTCTATATTGGCCGAGGCGGGTTTGACCAAGTCAATTTCGAGGGCGCATTATCCGACTATACCCTCAGCACAAATTCGCGCGGTTGGTTAATTGTCGATAGCGGCATTTGGGGCACTGATACGCTTGTAAGTATCGAAGGTCTTTGGTTTAACGGTGAGCAGGAATGGTACAGCGTCGCGGACATCATTGCAGAACTGAACGGCGAATCCACGCCGGAACCTGAGCCTGAGCCAGAGCCTGAGCCAGAACCCGAAACTGAAACCAATACAGGCGTACTGATCAACGGCATCATTACGGGTACAAATGAAGTCAATGACACGCTACTTGGCGGTAATGACAACGACACATTCTATGCGGGACGCGGCTTTGACCTTATTCGCGGCGGTAATGGTAATGATACACTGCGCGTTGATGGCGACGTGATTGAGTGGACCATGGCGATTAATGCCGATGGACAGCTAATTATGACCCACCCAAGTTGGGGCCAAAATATTGTCGAAGACGTCGAAAACATCGTCTTCCTGCGCGAAGGGGCAAGCTATCTCGTGGATGACGCTATTTCTCTGACGGCGAACTTACCGGAATTCCGTCTGGATAATGATGACGT